>CAMBXJ010000011.1 GCA_945871455.1 Asaia bogorensis | reverse complement strand
CTGCGACCGTCACGACCCCGCGTATTATCCTGAGTACAAAGCCTGGTGCGATCGCTATTTTTTCCTGCCGCACCGGCAGGAAGCACGCGGCGCCGGCGGAATTTTTTTCGACCACCTCAATTCAGGCGATACGAATGCGGATTTTGCCTTTGCCCGTGATGTTGGCGAAGCGTTCCTGGACGTTTACCCGCGCCTGATACGGCGTCGGATGGCCACGCCCTGGACCGATGAAGATCGCAATCACCAGCTCATTCGCAGAGGGCGGTATGTCGAGTTCAACCTCATCCACGATCGGGGCACGCTGTTCGGCCTCAAGACCGGCGGAAATGTCGAGGCCATTCTCATGAGTCTGCCGCCGGAGGTCCGCTGGCCCTGAGCCAGGTCGTGCCAGTCAGGTCTTCACGATGGGTTTGAGGATTGGTCCTGAGCGAGCAACTCAGGACCAGTGTTCAAGCGGCTATCGGCTGGACATGTGCCTCAATTTCCGCCCCGAACCGCGCCTGTGCGACTGACAGGTCGTATGCGGTTTGAAGGCCGAGCCAGAATTGCGGACTGGTGCGAAAGCATCGAGCCAATCGCAGCGCAATGTCGGACGTCAGCGGTTCCTTATCGGCGATGATCGGTGTGATCTGCGACGAAGCGACTCCCAGAGCGCGCGCCAACTCGTCCGTGTCGAGGTGGAGCGGATCCATATATTCTTCACGTAGCACCCGTCCCGGGTGCATTCGGATGCCGAAGCGTGCCATGTTGCCCCGCAGTGCCTTGCTGTTGGGATGCACCATGCGGGGCGCTCGTGGCAGCAAAATGGCAGACCCGGACATATTCAGAAAAAATTCGGGAACCGCCATTGGGCCTCAGACCGGGCGTCTGCGCAGTAGGAACCTCTGCGTGCCCTCCAACACCATTTCCCGCCTTTGATTATGGACCGTGCTTCGCAGTCCGACGACGCCGGTTGTCCGATTGGGCGATAACTCGTTGATTTCCAGAAGGGGATACAGCGTGTCGCCGGCGAAAACCGGCTTATGGAACCGGGATGACTGTTCGATGAAACCGACCAACGAGTCTTCGATCATATAGGGAAACAGTCCGGCTCCGGGCGCCGTCTGGGCCAGGGACTGGAAGCCATGCGCCAGAAGCGTGGGCATTCCGCGTGCTTTGCAATACTCGATGTCGTAATGCACCGGATGATTGTCGCCACTCGCACCCTGGAACGCCAAAAACACGGCTTCCGTCATCGTCCTGCTGGGCAGCACGAAACGCTCTCCGATCTTGAAATCGTCAAACCAGCGCTGTTCCGGGATCATGCGGTGGTTGGCGGGGTCGAACTCGGTCATAATGCCCCCGTCTCGCGCATCGCCGCGACGTCAGAAGGTGAATAGCCAAGCTCCGCCAGAATCTGATCGGTGTGCTGTCCTAGCGCGGGCACGTCGCCCATAAAGGCTTCCACGTCCGTGAAGGTGAATGGGGGCAGCAAGGCGCGGACCGGGCCGGCTTCCGTCGAAATGTCCCGCCACTTATCGCGAGCGGCGAACTGGACATGGTCCCAGATATCCTTGGAGTCGTTCAGCCGTCCGTTGGCGATTCCGGCGTCGTCGAGAAGTTTGACAACTTCGAGCGACGTCATAGTGCTGAAAAATCCCTCAATTGCGGCGGTCAGCGCCGCTCTGTTCTCCCGGCGGGCATGCTGGTTGTGGAACCTTGGATCGACCTGGATATCTGGTCGCACCATCACCTTGGTGCAAAAAACGGCCCATTCGCGTTCGTTTTGCAGCCCGAAGATGACCTGCCCATCCTTGGTCCGGTGGGAACCATAGGGCGCGATGGCGGGGTGGCTGGTCGGAGACCGAGGTGGCGGGGTGCCGGCATAGGCCATGCGCAGCATGGGATAGGTCATCCACTCACCTAGAGCATCGATCATGGCCACTTTGACGTTCGCGCCTTCACCCGTCCGGCCCCGGCGCAGCAAGGCGCCGAGAATGCCGGTCAACCCATACATGCCGGTCGCGATATCAGCGATCGAGATGCCGACGCGCGACGGCTCGTCCGGGGATCCGGTGACGCTGATAAGGCCCGACTCGGCCTGGATCAGCAGGTCGTACGCCTTTTTCTGTACAAACGGTCCGCTCTCTCCGTAGCCGGAGATGTCGCAGACCACCAGCTTGGGGTTGGCGGGCTTCAATGTCTCGTGGCTCAATCCCAGTCGAGCGGCGGCCCCTGGTGCGAGGTTCTGCACAAGAACATCGGCGCCACTGATCAACTGGTCCAGAACGGCCCGGGCCGACGGCTGCTTTACGTCCAGCGTGATGCTGCGCTTGCCTCGGTTGAGCCAGACGAAATGGCTGCAGATGCCGTTTACATAATTATCGTAAGCGCGGGCGAAATCGCCTTCTCCAGGCCGTTCGATCTTGATTACGTCGGCGCCCATATCGGCCAGATGCCGGGTGCACAGCGGTGCCGCCACGGCATGCTCCAGGGCGATGACGCGCATGCCTTCGAGGGGTCGCACGATCCTGTTTCCTCACCGTTGATTCGACCGAAGCAGGAAAGCCCCGTTGGCCGTCGGTGTCAAAACGGAGGGTGCGTGCCAGGGTGGTCGGGCCGCACCTTGAACTGGCTGTTGATCTTCGCCTCCCGACGGGGAATCCTGTTTCCCATGTCCATATTGTCAGGCAAGGCGCGAGTCGCCGGGATCATCGGCTGGCCCGTCAGCCACTCACGTTCGCCCAGGTTGCACGGCTTCTGGTTGGAGCGACATGGAATCGACGGTGCCTATATCCCGCTGCCGATCCAGCCGGCCGACTTCGCCGTCGCCGTGCGGGGATTGGCCGCGGCGGGATTTGCCGGGGCAAATGTAACCATCCCCCACAAGATCGCCGCATTTGAGATCTGCGATCACGTGGATGATACGGCTCGCCGAGCGGGCGCGGTGAACACGTTCGTTTTCAGCGATGGGAAGATCACCGGAAGCAATACGGATGGATGGGGGTTCCTCGCGAACCTCCGCGCCCATGGCGTCGACCCGGGCGCTGGAGCCGCGTTGATCCTGGGGGCAGGCGGATCGGCTCGGGCGATCGCCGCGGCCTTGGGGGATGCCGGTGTGACGGTGACGATCGCGAACCGTACCCGCGAGCGGGCCGACGTTCTGGCTCGTGACCTGCCCGGCCTGCGTGTGATCGATTGGTCATCCCGGTCGGCGGCCTTGTCGGACCAAGCGTTGGTCGTGAACACCACGTCGCTTGGTATGGGCGGGCATGACCCGCTGGAAATCGATCTTGCACGCGCTCCGGCCGATTTCGCGGTGGCCGACATCGTTTATGTGCCCCTCGATACGCCGCTCCTCAGCGCAGCACGTGCGCATGGACTCCGTACGGTAGAGGGACTCGGGATGCTGTTGCACCAGGCAGTACCAGGGTTTCAGGCTTGGTTTGGGGTGGAGCCGACGGTGGACGAGGCGTTACGCCGTTTCGTCGCCGCGGACCTGTTGCCATCATGAAGGTCGTCGGACTGACAGGCGGGATCGGGATGGGCAAGTCGACCGCGGCGGCCGCGTTCCGGCGTGCTCATATCCCGGTTTTCGATGCGGACGCGACCGTGCATCAGCTGCAGGCCCGGGGCGGCAAGGCGATCAGGGCCATCGAGCGAGCCTTTCCCGGCACCATCAAGGATGGCGCGGTCGATCGTGGCGCGCTGCGACAGGCCGTGCTGGGCAAACCGGATGCCCTGACACGCCTGGAACACATTCTCCACCCAATGGTCGAAGACGAGGAGCGTGCCTTCGTGAAGCGTGCCCGAAGGCGGGGCTGTCGGGCGGCTGTTTTGGACATCCCGCTGCTGTTTGAGGTCAAAGGCGATGAGCGGGTCGACAGGGTCGTCGTGGTTTCGGCGCCGCGCGCCATTCAGGTGTATCGGGTGGGCCTCCGCAGGCGGATGTCCAAAGCCGATATCGAAGCCGTGATAGCGCGCCAGATGCCGGATTCGGAAAAGCGGCGGCGCGCCGACATTGTCATTCGAACGGGGCTATCCCGGCATCACACACAGCGATTGCTGCGTCGCCTGATCACGGAACTGCGGGCATGAGCCGAGCGGTTCTGTTCGATACGGAGACCACCGGCCTGGAGCCGCTTCAGGGGCATCGCGTGATCGAGGTCGCGGCGCTGGAGCTGTTCAACGACCTGCCGACAGGGCAGTATTTTCATTCCCTGATCGACCCCGAGCGCGATGTCCCCGACGACTCGACGCGTATTCATGGGTTCACCGCGGCTCATTTGGCGGGGGCACCGAAATTTTCGGATATCGCGGAAGGGTTGCTCGCGTTTTTCCAGGATGGGCCGCTTATCGCGCACAACGCCCCGTTCGACTTCAAGTTCCTTGATTCGGAGTTGGCCCGGGTTGGCCGTCCGTCGCTGCCGCAAAGCCGCATGGTGGACACGCTCGCCATGGCGAAGCAACGCTTTCCCGGCATGCCGAACAGTCTGGACGCCTTGTGCCGTCGGTTCTCGATCGATCTGTCGGGCCGGTCGACCCATAATGCACTGTTGGATTGCAAGCTGCTGGCGGAGGTCTACGTCGAACTGACGGGCGGTCGGCAACGGGGGTTTTCGCTCGCTCGCGAGGCAACCCGTGCTCCGCTGGTCATATATGAGCACAATGGCCCCCGAGCGCCGCGGCCAATTCTGCTGACCGCGGAGGAGCTAGCAGCGCATCAGGCCCTGATCGCTCGGATCAAGGAGCCTTTATGGCTTGCTCCTTGATCCTCGGAATTCAATAGCGGTTCAGACGAGCGGCGAGGCGCCGGGTGTCGCGGCCTGCCCGCGCCTGGATTGCCACAGCGCGACGAAATCGATGGGTTGCAGCAGAACCGGCGGGAAGCCGCCATCCCGTGTCACGTCCGACAGGATGTTGCGCGCGAATGGGAACAGGATGCGGGGGCATTCCACGAGCAGTACCGGCTCGATGGCATTGTCCGGCAGGCCATTGAGCGTGAACACGCCGGCATAGGTGAGTTCGGCGACAAAAACAGTCGGCGGAACGGGGGCTGCCTGACCATTCGCCGGTGTGGAGGCGTCATGCGCCTCCGCGCGGATCACAATGGCCACTTCGAACACATTCTGTCCGTCCTGGACCCGGCGAGCCTGGACGTCCAGATTGATGTTGACCTGCGGTTGAGCCTTCATTTGCGCGAAAATTTGCGGCGCACCCGGGACCTCAAACGACAAGTCCTTGACGTATTGAATATTTACAACGAGGGGTTGCTGTTGCGGCGCCTGGCCACCCGGCTGCGGGTTGGGGGTCACATCCGACATTATGCTCTCCGTCTTAAGGCCATGGCGCGCTGAAGCGCCGTGATGCCGCGCGGGGTAGCATGCCTGATCGGCTTACGCCATCAGCATGATGCGGGCCAAAATTCGGTCATCCGTGCCAGAGCAGTTCATCGGGACCAGGGGAGGTCGGGTCGCATCGAAGCCATTGGCCATTGGTCACGCGCTGGCCGGTCATGCACAGTATGAAGCCCCAGTGGCTGACCACAAGGGTATTGGACCAAGTCGGCAGGGCGGCCATCTCCGCGCGAAACAGGCGGGCGCGGCCGATAATGGAATCCTCGGGCTCTTCGATGGCGGGCCACCAGACCTCGTCGATCGTCGAAAAGTCCCGATCGGGAAAATCGCGCGCAAGCGCGGTACGTGGGGTGCCGACGTCGCAGGCGAACGCATAGCGTTCCCGCACGATCGGGTTAACATATACGGGCACGTCCAGGGCTTTTGCGATTGGGGCGGCGGTTTGCAACGCGCGTGTATAGGGGGACACGATAATCTGCTCTATCCTCTCATGGGCGAGGACCGCGGCGGCATCGGACGCTTGTTCATGTCCAAGAGGTGTCAGTGCGGGATCGACGATACCCGGGTCGCGGCGCGTTGCCCCGAAATGGAGGTTGAAATAGCTTTGACCGTGGCGAAGAAGGATCATGGGTGGCCATTACAGGCCATGAAAAAAGTGGGCAAGTCCGGTTCGCTGGCGCGGTTTCGTTTGTCTCTGTCGCCATCCACCCCTATCTGTAAGACATTAGGAGGATAATTATGGGTGGTGTTAGCGGCGGCTTTCCAATCGACCTGATCCTGTTCGGGATGATAGCGGCGTTCCTGGTACTGCGTCTGCGGAGCATTTTGGGAAAGCGCACGGGTTTCGAGCGACCGGCCCAACCACAACAGCCGGTTCAACCACATTCGGCCACCGTTGCCGCGGCGGACGGGCCGCAAGTTGCTCCGGCAGCGACCGCGGCTCGTGAGCTTCCGGACCCGGCGTCTCCGGCCGGTCAGGCCGTCGTGCGGATGCAAGCGTTGGACCGCGGTTTTGATCCTTCGATATTTCTCGCCGGAGCGGAACAGGCGTTCCGGATGATCGTGACCGGCTTTGCGGCGGGAGATCGGCAGACCCTGCGGGCGCTGCTGTCAGATGAAACCTATGTGGCGTTCGAGCAGGCAATCGCTGCGCGTGAGACCTCGGGTCACACGCAAAGCACCGAAATCCGTGCCATCCAATCGTCCCTGATCGAGGCGGCGGATGTGCGAGGGACGACCGGTGTCGTGACGGTTCGGATTGTCTCCGATCAGATCAGCTTTACGCACGATAAGGCTGGCAATCCGCTGGTCGGCACGGAGGCAGTGACCGAGATCACCGATCTGTGGACTTTTGAGCGGGACCTCACCAGTCAGGATCCGACCTGGCGCCTCGTGGCAGCCAGGAGCGCGTAGCTTGGATGTTGCGGATGCGTCTGAGCGATGATGTGGTCGTGCGATGAAACCGCATAAGCCACGGGTCGGGCTGTTCGTCACATGCTTGGTCGATCTCCACCGTCCGACGATCGGGTTTGCCGCGATCAGGCTGCTGGAGCAGGCCGGGTGCCATGTGGACGTGCCGCTTCAGCAAACATGCTGCGGGCAACCAGCCTATAATTCCGGAGATCGCGCGACGGCACGGGATCTGGCTCGCGCATTCCTGGATGCGTTCGGCGGCTTCGATTATGTGGTGGTCCCGTCCGGATCTTGCGCCGGGATGGTGAAACACCATCAGCCGCATCTTTTCGATGACGACCCCAATTTGCGTGCACGCGCCGATGCGCTGGCGTCTCGGACTTATGAGTTGGTCAGCTTTCTAACCGACGTCATGAAACTTGAGGCGGCACCTTCAGCCGCCATCGCGGATTCGGTCACCTATCACGACAGTTGTTCCGGCCTGCGGGAATTGTCGGTCAAGCACCAGCCGCGCGCCTTGTTGGCGGCCGCGGGGATCCCGGTCCTGGAAATGTCGGAACCGGAGATATGCTGCGGATTCGGAGGCACGTTCTGCGTCAAGTATCCCGACATCTCGGTGCGAATGGTCTCGGACAAAACAAGAGACATCGCTTCGACGGGCGCGAAGACCGTGTTGGCCGGCGATCTCGGCTGTCTGCTGAACATCGCCGGGCGTCTGAAGCGTGAGGGATCCCCCGTCGCGGTGCGCCATGTGGCCGAAGTTCTTGCCGGGATGACCGGCGAAGTGCCTCCGATAGGAGCCTGACGGCGCGGGCTTAATGCCCGCGCAGTATCTGGCTCAGGAAGAGTTGCAGACGTTCGGTCTGGGGCGCTTCGAACATGCGGTGAGGAGGGCCGCTTTCCACAATCTCTCCGAGATCCATGAAGACGACCCGGTCGGCGACCTGCCGAGCGAAACCCATTTCATGGGTGACGCACACCATGGTCATGCCCGATTCCGCGAGGGTGATCATTGTATCGAGTACTTCCTTGATCATTTCGGGGTCAAGGGCGGATGTCGGTTCGTCGAACAGCATGATCTTCGGTTTCATGCACAGGGCGCGGGCGATGGCAACGCGTTGCTGCTGCCCGCCGGATAGCTGTCCGGGGTATTTCTTGGCCTGTTCGGGTATCTTGACGCGTTCCAGGTAGGACATGGCCAATTCCTCGGCCGCGGCTCTGGGCATCTTTCTGACCCAGATCGGCGCCAGAGTGCAGTTCTCCAGAATTGTCAGATGTGGGAACAGGTTGAACGACTGAAACACCATCCCGACCTCTCGGCGGATGGTATCGAGGGAGCGAAGATCGTCGGTCAGTTCGGTTCCCTCAACGATGATCCTCCCTTCCTGGTGCGACTCCAGACGGTTGATGCACCGGATCATGGTCGATTTGCCAGAGCCGGACGGCCCGCACACCACGACACGTTCGCGTTCCGAAATCGACAGGGAGATGTCACGCAGGACGTGCAGGGAGCCGAACCATTTGTTTACCTTGTCCAGCACGATCACGGGTTTGCCCCGGCCGATGTCTCGTGACGTGTCCGTTGGCGCGTCCGCGGTGATCTGATTCATGCGGTGATTCCCTGTCATCGCTGCTGCGCGCCGTTCAGCTCACGTTCCAGGCCGCGGCTGTATCGGGACATCGCGTAGCAGAACATGATGTAGATGATGGCGAGCGTTATATAGACCTCGGTCGAGAAGGCCTGCCAGGGCGGGTCGCTGAGCGCGATTTTTCCCATTGTCAGCAGGTCGAACAAGCCGATGATCAGAACGAGGCTGGTATCCTTGAAGAAGCCAATGAACGTATTGACCAGTGGCGGAATCACAAGCCGCAACGCCTGAGGCAGAATGATCAACCCGGTTTTCTGCCAATACGCCAGGCCGAGAGCGTCGGCCGCCTCGGTCTGGCCCTTCGGAAGCGCCTGCAAGCCGCCGCGCACGACCTCGGCCAGATAGGCCGCGGCGAACAGGATGATGGCGATCTGGGCGCGCAGCAGTTTGTCAACATTGATCCCAGGCGGCATGAATAACGGGAACATGACGCTGGCCATGAACAGCACGCTGATCAACGGGACGCCGCGGATCAACTCCACATAAAGGACGCACAGCATCCTGACGGCTGGCATCTTGGTCGAACGGCGCCCAAGGGCGATAAGGATCGACAGTGGGAAAGCAATGGCGATTCCGAAGGTGGCCAGGATCAGGGTGATGGGCAGTCCGCCCCAGTAATCCACCGGTACCGCGGACAACCCGAACACGCCGCCCGACATCAGCACGCCAATCGCCGCCAGTGTGATGACCCAAACGCCGACCATGGGCCAGACGACCGTCGTGGCCACCATGAACACGTAGCGTCCTGTCAGATCGACATACCCCAAGACCGCGGACAACACCGCTGGCGGTTGGGCGTAGGACCACCCCATCAGCGACGCCACAATATCGATCGCAAGGAACAGGACATCGTCCATGACGGTCGCGACGGCGGCCGCAACGACGGTCAGGATGACTGGCTTGGTTGCGATCCCTCTACCCCAGAATTTTCGGATCGCGGAGCAGATATAAAGGCCCACGAACAGCAAGACGACGATCGCCGGTCGCCATTGCTCATCGTAGGGGAATCGACCGAACAGGATCAGGCGGTACTTGTCGCCGATGATGGCCCAGCAGGCGCCGTCGCCCTTCACGTTATGGCAAACCGTCGTATCTGCGATGCCTTGCGGGCTGTAAGGCACGCTCCAGACGGCATGAACGAAGGCCCAGTCGACGAAGGACAGCAGCGCCCGCACGATCAGGTAAAGCAACGCGAGGGTTGTTGCCGTCGACAGCCAGGAATTGAACAGATTGGCCTTCAACCATGCCCCGGCCCGCGCGGCGAGCGGAGGAGGAGCGGATTGCGCTTGTGTGGCCGCTGAGTTGGATACGGTCGTGCTCATGGCCTAGCGTTCCACCAGCGCGATGTGCGCGTTGTACCAGTTCATGAACAGGCTGATTGACAGGCTGATAGTCAGATAGACGGCCATGATCACGGCAATGCCCTCGATCGCCTGACCGGTCTGGTTCAGCGTCGTGTTGGCGATGGACACGATGTCCTGATACCCGATCGCAACGGCAAGGGAGCTGTTCTTGGTCAGGTTCAGATATTGGCTGGTCATCGGCGGGATCACCACCCGCAGGGCCTGCGGCAGAACCACTTGCCGCAGAATCGCGCTGTGGCGCAGGCCAAGCGCGCGGGCCGCTTCCCACTGTCCGTTGGGTACGGCCTGAATGCCCGACCGCACGATTTCGGCAATATACCCAGCGGTATAGATCACGAGACCAAGCAGGAGTGCGAAATACTCCGGGCTGACGGTGCCGCCACCCTGAAAGTTGAAGCCGCGCAGGGCCGGATATTCGATCCGGAAAGGCGCCCCCAGCACGATCCAAACCAGGATTGGTGGTATGAGCAAAACACCCAGAGCGACGGGCCACACCGCAGGGCGTACACCGGTTTCAGCCTGGATCCGACTGGACCGCCGGCGCCAGAGCCAGGTACCGAGCAGACCCGCGGTGAATGCGAGCAGCGCCCAGCTATGCGCCGGCTCCCAGATCAGAAGGGGAACCTTGACCCCTCGATTCGACAGGAAGACAGAGCCGTCAACATTGCGGTCCCATGCCTGGCGGGCTGTCGGCAGGCCTTGCAGCACGGTGTACCAAAACAACAATTGCAATAGCAGCGGGATGTCTCGGATGGTCTCGACGTAGAAAGCCGTCAGTTTGGCCATGAGCCAGTTTTTTGACAGCCGTCCGATGCCAATCAGCGTTCCGAGAATGGTCGCCAATACCACCCCGATCACAGCAACCTTCAGCGTGTTGAGCACGCCTATCAGCAGCGCTCGTCCATAGCTGTGTTCGGCTGGGTCATAGTCGATCATCGACTCGCCGATCGGGATTCCGGCGACACGGTCGAGGAACCCAAACCCGGTTGCGATCCTGCGCGCGGCCAGATTTTCATTGGTATTATGAATCAGATACCAGCCGATGGCGACAACTACGCCGACGATGACGATTTGCCATACAATGGATCGAAAGATCGGGTCGGACCAAGAGAGGCGCAACGATCGCTTGGGGGCAATACGGGCACCGATCAACCGGGGATCGGCGGTATTATCGGACATGGTCAGATGACTCTCCCGGTTGCATGGCGAAGCCGATCAAAAACGCAGCCTAACCGCCGAGGCAGCCCAGCTATGCAAAAATTGTGCGCGCAACCGTGTGAAAGATCAATTGTCGTGGCCCTAGAATCAAAAGGCCGCCCCAAGATTGGGGCGACCCATAGCCTCGATCAGATCGTCGTCGGATTGTTTCAGCGCATGGGCGGGGCGTATTGCAGGCCCCCCTTGGTCCAGAGATTGTTGATGCCGCGTGGAACGCCCATCGGCGTGATGCTGCGATCCCACATTTCTCCGAAATTGCCGACCTGTTTGATGACATTGTAGGCCCATTTGGGATCCAGGCCGAGCGCCTTGCCGAGATCGCCTTCGAGGCCGAGGAGGCGGCGGATGTCAGGGTCCTTGCTGGTTAGGAAGCTGTCGACATTGCCGCTGGTGACCCCCTTCTCCTCGGCGGTAACCATGGCGATGAACGTCCAACGCACGACGTCGAACCACTTGTCGTCGCCCTTTCGGACCATGACGCCGAGGGGTTCCTTGCTGATGATATCCGGCAGCAGGACCAGGTCGGTTGCCTTCGGCCCCTGGCTGAAGCGGAACGTTGCGAGCGCCGAAGCATCAGTGGAATAGGCATCGCAGCGTCCGGACAGGAACGCCGCCTGCAGCTCTGACAGATCCTGGATCAGGATCGGCGTGAACTTCATGTTGTTCTGACGGTAGAAATCGTTGATCGCGAGCTCTGTGCTGGTGCCGGGCTGAACGCAGATCGTCGCCCCGTCCATCTGCTTGGCCGCGGTGACGCCGGAGGATTTTTTCACCAGAAACCCGGTGCCGTCATAGTAGTTCACCCAGGCGAACATCAGGCCCAGGTTGCCCTCTCGGCCGAGCGTCCAGGTCGTGCTGCGAGACAGCATGTCCACTTCACCCGACTGCAGCGCGGTGAAGCGGTTCTGAGTGGTGGTGGGAACAAACTTCACCTTCGCCACATCCCCAAGCACGGCCGCCGTTATCGCTCGGCAAGTGTCCGCGTCCAATCCGCGCATCACGCCCTGGCTGTCCGGCAGGGAGAAGCCGGGAACCTGACCCGAGGTGCCGCATAGGAGTTGCCCACGTGTGCGGGTAGCGTCCAGGGTCGCCGATCCGGTGCCCTGGGCGCTTACCGGTTGAACGAACCCTGTACTCAGCATCATACCCGCGATCAGCGCCATGGCGCCCGATGTGACGTATCGGATCATATGTACTTATCTCCCAGCCCGTGTGCGGACAGTCCGCGTTGCCGACCAACTGTGCGGTGCGGCTCTGACAAGATCAATCGCGTAATCGAGAAATCGGCCGTCGGCGTCGATTCCGCACAAAAAACCGGCGATGCGCCATGCCGCAATCGGTCAGCAATGAGGATCGGCCTACAGGAAAAGTCCGTCCAGTTGCGGTTGGACTGCATAGAGCGAGCCTGGCGGTCCATATTCCGGGAGGCCGGCGCGCCTCAATCCCTCTGTATATCTTGCCAGATCGGGCGCCTGACTAATCGGAGACCGAGCAGCAGCCTCCCGAACCGAGAACCCAGGCTCCAGTTCGAGGAGCCGATCCATCACATCTTTGGCTTCCACGCCGCGATCCCGAAAGCCCAGGGCGGCGAGGTGTCCCTTGTACGAAGATGAAAACCAAGGGTTCAGCTCGATCGCGGTGCGCCCGACCTCGGTGGCACTTTCGTATTCACCCAGGAGCAAATGCGGCATGATCAATGCCATATTGAAGAAAAATAGATGTGGGTCCGATGGCGACAGCCGTACGGCCTGATACATCCGGCGGAGAGCCTCATCGTGCTTGCCCATATAAGAGTGAGCCAAACCGGAAAAGCACCACGCGATCGCCAGATTGGGGTTGAGCACAAGCGCTCGGTCGTGAAGCGCGGAGGCTTCCAGGGCGCGCTTGCCCAGGAACCCTCGGACATGTCCGGCCAGTGTAAGAGAGCGCGCATCCCCGGGATCCAACATCACCGCTCGTTCAGCCAGGCCGCTCGCGCGAACGGCGGCTTCCGCAGGCTGCCTCGTCCACCCTTGGCCGACCAGGAAGAGATGCCAATAGGCGTACCACGCGTGGGCGACCGCGTTTCTGGGCGCTGCCGACACCGCTTGCTCCAACAACGCACCGGCAGCCTGAAAGCCGCCCTGTTCCAGGCGGTAGATCGCTGGCACGGACTGCAGGACCAGTTCATGTGCCGACGGGTCGATCACCTGCCGGGCGGCGGCGCGTTCCCCTTCATGGATCAGCAATACGGGGTCCAATTGCGCAACGATAGCCGCGCCGATCTCATCCTGGATGGCGAGGGTGTCGGATCCTTCCCGATCGAAACGGCGCGACCAGATGACCGAACCGCCGAGGCGCATGTCCATTAGCCTGACAGTAATCCTCAGCAGGTCGCCAGCCTTCTGGATCGTGCCGTCCAGCACGAAGTCGAGATCCAGGCGCTTCCAAAGGCTATCCATGACGGTTTCGCCAGCCAGCGCCGCCCAGGACGTCGCCGAAACACAGGATATCCAGCGGAAGCGTGCCAGGGCCGTGGTGACTTCCTCGGCCAAGCCGATGGAGAGCTCCTCATGACCCGCGGTTCCGATCAGCCTGAGCGGGGTGATGCCAATTCGGATACCAGATGTGGCATTGTGCCGCTGGACGGGGGGTTCGACCGGATCCGTGGACGATTTAGGCGGCGACGCTCCCGAGCCGGTAGCATCCCGGCTGCTGAGCGATGTTCGTGCCCGCGCCACAAGCTCCTCGGTTTCCTGGGACGGATGAGTGTTTGTTGTCTGAGCCAAAATCACCCGGCATCGCTCGTACGAGGAAAGTGCCGCGGACGCATCCCCCTGTGCGATCTGTGCCCTTATAATGGCGCGCCAGGCGCCCTCGTGGGTTTCATCCAATGCCAACAGCTGTTTGGCTGTATCCTGTATTCTGGTGCCGTCCTGCTGGCCAAGCAGCATGCGCTCACCGATCGATATCCCCTGCCGGACAATCCGCCCCTTGGTGTCATCGAGCCAGTGATCGAATGCCGGATCGAGACCGACGAGGTCCTCGACGAGCGGGGAGGCGAATTGCGCCAATCGTTCGGGGGATGTCTGGTCTGGTTGCGCCAGGTCCTGGAGGTCAATCCAAAGGCCGTCACCCTTCAAAGTAAGGTGGTGCCGTTCGGCGATCAGGAAGCGGGTACCCAAGGGGCCAAGGCTGTCATGCAGGTCGTGGAGCGCCTGACGCAGCGATCCCCGTGCCTGGACCGTGTCGCGTTGACTCCACAGCAGGGACGTCAGTTGCAGTCGCAAGACCGGTTTCGGGCTGGCGAGCGCCAACACGGCGAGTACTGCGCGGGCCTTCCGGGTTCGTGGCAGCACGGATTTGCCGGACGCATCCTTTGCTGTCAGATGCCCGAACAAGAGCAACCGGAGTGAAGCGGCATCACCGAGTTGCTCACGTTTCATCTCTGTTTGTGAAACATCATCGGCTGGAATATCCGGACACTCCTGACGATAAATAAATTAGGGTTATACAACCAATGGAAGAGTCTCTGCCGCCGTTTATCGCATACGGCCGTCTTATGCAACCACAGCGGGCCGGCGTCGGGCGGATTTGTGACATGTTTGACGCTTGACCCTGATGGCGATCCCAACTGGTGCGTCGTCCGCACGCGGCGGCACCTATCGAGAGGGACAAGATTACGAATCTGGCTCATACTGCCGATCCTTGAGCCGGAGGATCGATTGATGGCAGTACAACCGGGCGCAGCGACATCTGCCGCCGCGACCAGCACGCTCCCAGCATGGGCCAAGCTCGCGGGAGGCGTGGCGGCATGCGCCGTGATCGCGGCGCTCGCGCATCTTGTTGGGCAGGCCGCACCGCTGGTCGGGGCGTCGCTTTTTGCGATCGCGATTGGGGTTGTCATCACCAATGTCGCCGGCACCACGCTCAAGCTATCCGCGTTGCGCATCGGCGACGTGAGCAAACTCTGCCTCAAGGGCGGAATCATTCTCTTGGGTGCCAGCCTCGATCTTGGGGAGATTTTCCGCACCGGTTGGCATTCTCTGCCGCTTCTGCTCATCTCCATGGCTGCGGGTCTGATAAGCGCGCTCTGGCTCGGCAAGGCTCTGGGAATTGATTGGCGGATGCGGTGCCTGATTGGCATGGGGACCACGATCTGTGGCGCATCGGCGATCGCCGCCCTGTCACCTGTCATCCGCGCCCGGGCTGAGGAGATCGCCTATTCGGTGACCGTAATCTTCTTCTTCAACATGGTTGCGGTGTTCACATTTCCCGCGCTCGGCCACCTGCTCGGACTGAGCGACGCGGGATTCGGGATATGGGCGGGCACTGCGATTAACGATACATCGGCAGTGGTTGCCGCCGGTTTTTCCTACAGTGAGGAAGCTGGTACCACGGCGACGATCGTGAAGCTCACCCGCACAACGATGATCATTCCGTTGGTGATAGGATTCGGCCTCGCGCTTCCGTTCTTCCAACCGCAACAGGTCCTGCAAGAGGTGTCCCTGGCCCGCCGTGTATATCAGGGCATGCCGACTTTCATCCTGTTCTTCATCATGGCGTCGGCGCTGAACTCGCTGGGTGTGATTGGGTCTCTGGCCGACCCCATTCAGACTGTTGGGCGGTGGGTGATGGTCGTTGCCCTGGCCGCGGTTGGCCTGCAAGGTCATTGGCGGGCGTTCGTCGGTGCGGGTACGCGTCCGTTGATCCTTGGCTTTGTTTGTTGGTTGGTGGTGGCGGTTACGAGTCTGGCTGTCCAAACATGGACTGGGGCGCTCTGACAAAAATTCCCATAGATGGGAAAATAGTCTTGACACCCCGTGATGACCCGCGTATCGGTTGGCTTGTCAACGGGATTGGTGCGTCCAGCCCCTGCCTCAGAACCACCGAACATTCTGAAACGTCGTCCGCGGGCAGTCAGCCCGTCGGGCGATGCTGTCGTGTGGGCACAGGGCGATGGATGCATCTGGCCGGTTTTGACGTCTCTCCCAGCCAAGAAGTGAGATCACCATGATTTCTTTCCCTTTCACCCCTTCGCTCCTGCCGGCCTCTCAGGTTTCCGCCGCTGTGTCGCCCTGTCCGACTGATGTGACTGCCGTCGTCCTCGGCGGCGGCTTCCGGCTTCCGAGCGCCAACGCGGTGCCGGTCGTGGCCAAATCGGCGCTGACCCTCGGCCGCGGCTTCCGGATGACGAAATCCAGGTAATTGGATTGATTTTGGGCGTTCTCCGCAAGGTAGACCGCTCTACTGCCTTCACTGACTATCTGCACGCCGCTTCTGCTGCCTCGGTAGCGTTTCTCGCGCCCAGGCGCCCCCATGGTGTTCAATTGTGGGGAAAACTCTCGATCTATCAACATAGCTTGTATCGCTAGCCGCCGGTCTCGACAGGCGTACGCCCGTCGTGTGGTGTGCCGCGTCTCCCGCGACAGTGCAGCCCGCACCGCCAAGGGACCGTCATGGTGCCGCTGACCGCTTCGTACGGCCATCTCTTGCAGATCCTGGATGTCAGTCCGGTGACTGCACAGGTCGGGCCGTATCGGCCTTCGTCGTTCGGCTTGACGGTACAACTCTCAGGGACATCTGCCGATGGAAAGCGCCAATCCCGTTGTTCGATTCTACAGGCTGGCCGACCAGGCCCGTCCGCCCCAAAGAGCCGATCGATCGGCCTGCGGGACGTTGCCGACGCGGGCGTATCGGTATTGCGAGGCGGTGACCAGCGCATCCGCCTACGGATGGTGGGTATTCCCGCCACTCGACCTGCAACTGATGTGGGATGGGAGCGATGTTTTCTGGTACCATGATGGTGCTGACGACTGGATGCCGCTATTGCCCTCCGCGCAGCTTCCTGGCTTTGCGGCCGAATTCGACCGAGCGTCTCCCGATGGCCTGAAGGGGATGGCGCCGCCATTCCTTACGGCGTTGCCGGAAGCTGGCTCAGTGCAGATCTGGACGGGGTTGATGGTTCGGACTCGCCCTGACTGGCACCTACTGGTACGGGCACCGGCTAACTTGCCGACACCAGGCGGGTTTGTCCTGTACGAAGGCATTGTCGAATCGGATACTTGGTTTGGTCCGCTATTCACCAATATGCGGTTCACACGGAGTCATTCTCCGATACGTCTGCGGGCTGATTTTCCACTCCTCCAGGTCCAACCGGTCCCGCGTGAGGCCTATGCCAATCCTACGATGTCGTCCACATCCCTGGTCCCGGATATGGGAGCGATGAACGACGCTGACTGGGATGACTACCGCCGCACGGTCGTGGTTCCGAACCAGGACCCCGACCGCCCGTTCGGCGCCTATGCAACCGCGGCGCGTAAAAAGCACCATGCGGCGGCGGCTGCTAGTGCCGTTGGAAGATGCCCGGTCATGGCGCATTCCTGACCGCGTAGGGCGTGAAGTGTTGACCGCGAAGTGGCCCCCTAAATCATCTTGCTCCGAATGCTTCGGTCGACTTCTACGTGGGGAGCATTCTGCCCCAACCAAATCGCCGTCCCGCCCGGAACAAGAAGTCAACCAGTTCGCCGACGGGTGGTGTTTGCGCTGCAATCGTAACCGACGTCAGACCATTCACCTCACATACGGCATCGGCCGCACCCATAAGAATTGGATCTTCGCCGGTCAGAAGCAGGATGGGGAGATCGCGGTCATGCCGAGCGACCTCCATCATAACGTGGAATCCATCCTGCCCGTGGCTTTCGGCTTCGGTAATGATGGCCATCGGCCGCGGGGATTCGAGGCGTTGGCCGATAAGCTGATCAGACGTCAGAGTTTCGACGGCCAGGCCAAGGAAATCGCACACCATTTCGAGCGACCGGGCGAGGGCGCCGTTGTCCGTGACGATCAGTACCATCGCCTGGATATCCTGATCGGACGTCCGTCGATCGAGGCGGGAGAATGAACGCTCTATTAGCGCGGTTCCGTCCATGGGGGAGCTCCGGTCGTGTGATGGGTGCTTAGCGGCAGGTGGCACCTTTACCCGTCTTCCTGATGACGTCAGATTTGCCCGGCGTGGGCGGACGGCGAAAGACAGGATAGGGTTAGTAATGCGTTGCCTTGCGCGAGTACGGCGTGAAATATCGTGAAATGGCGTTCGGAAGGGCTATGCACCTATGGAACGCAGCGCCTGCCACGGGATGGGCTGCAGCGATCAGCCAGACCCCGGCTTCGCCGGAGATAGGAAAAAAAGCTTGCCCACCTGCCCCAGAATAGGCTATATATCTGGCTATGATAGCCCACGAAAGCAAGGCAGCCAAAAACGCCAGATCATGGATCTCGGCGGATCCCCATGACAGTTTCCAATGAGTTGTCTCCTCTCGACGTGCTCCTCCATGCGATGCAGAGCAAGTGGCAAGCCGGGGATCACGACGGTGCGGTGGCTATCGCACGAGCCGCCGCGCCCTATGTTCATGCTCGGCGTCGTGACGGGGCCTCTTCGCTCAACGCGGAATCAGACTTGCACCGCATAGGCGATGCAGAACTCACTGACCAGCTGGCTGAAGCTCGAAGACGAGTTTTCGACCAGGCAACGGATGAGGAGCAGTCTGCTCGATTGGGCGACTGAAGTCCTTCGACCGCACGGCCAAATGCCGGCGCAGCATCATCGCTATTTATTGAACGCTTTGGACGAGGTCGCACGCGGTTCCGTGGATCGCCTTATGGTCCTCATGCCGCCTGGATCTGCCAAATCAACCTATGCTTCGGTACTATTTCCGGCCTGGTGGTTCGCTCAACATCCCGGGTCGTCGGTTATCGCTGTCTCTCATACCCATGGCCTTGCCGAAACATTCAGCCGGCGTGTCCGCGAGTTGATGCAGGCGCGCCAGGGACAGTTGGGGGTCAGCCTTAACAGAAGCGAACGGTCCGCGGCGCATTGGAAGTTAACCTCCGGCGGTGAATACATCGCTGCCGGGATACGTGGCGCCATTACCGGTCGACGGGCGGATCTGATCATCATCGACGATCCGATCAAGTCACTGGTCGAAGCGGAAGGTCGATTACACCGAGAGCAGATTTGGCAGTGGTACCGGTCTGATCTGACCACAAGATTGAAGCCAGGCGGGCGTATCATACTGATAATGACGCGCTGGCATGAGGATGATCTCGGTGGGACGCTGCTTGCCAATCACGCGGCCGACTGGCGTGTTATCCGTCTCCCGGCTCTCGCGGAAGCGGATGATCCCCTGGGACGAACCGTTGGTGAGCCACTCTGGCCGCAATGGGAAGATCTGGCCGCGTTGCTGCGGAAGCGAGAACTGGTCGGAGAACGAATATGGGCGTCACTGTTCCAACAGTCGCCCAGACCAATGTCAGGCGGAGTATTCAAGGTCAGTGGTTTGTCAATCCTGGACGATCTGCTCCCAGGCCGCCAGGATCAGGTCGTGCGGGCCTGGGATCTCGCTGCGACTGTAGCAGCACCGGGAGCGGATCCGGATTGGACGGTTGGCATCAAGTTACTCAAGGATGGCGAACAGCGATTCACGATTTTGGACGTGGTGCGCCTTCGGGGTACGCCTCGCCAGGTTGAGGACGCGATTGTCTCTGCGGCCCGGATCGACGGTGTCGGGGTTGCGATCGGATTGCCCGAGGATCCGGGCCAGGCGGGAAAGAGCCAGGTCGCCTACCTCGCGGGGCGACTGGCCGGTTACCGTTTGCTGACTTCCCGTGAAAGCGGGTCGAAGCTGGTTCGTGCCCTTCCTGTCGCATCGCAAATGGAAGCCGGCAATATCGCCATGATCCGCGCCAATTGGAACCATGCGCTCGTAGAAGAATTGCGTGAATTTCCAGCCGGGCGCAAAGATGATCAAGTCGATGCCTTGGTAAGGGCCTTCACGACCCAACTGCGTATTGGCTCGCAGACGCGGCAATCGATGATACCGTTCTTGGCACGATAGGTATCAACCCCAGGCAACCTTCGCCTATCAGGATTAATATGTTCGACACGATATGCGACTTGATTCCACGTGACCTGGATTATTCGGACCGCACGCGGACACTGGATATTCTGACCAGGGTGCTTGAAGGTCGCCTGTATAACGTCCTGCCGTACAAATTTCATGAAGAACGTGGAAGCGGCGGCGAATACATTCCGTTGAGGAACCGTCGTCCCAGTGTCCGTTATCCGCTCTCCCGCATCGTGGTGGAAGATAGTGTCGCCCTGTTGTTCAGCGAAGGCCATTTTCCCACTGTTGATTGCCCCGATCGGGATGCCCAGCAAGCGATTGTCGATATATTCAAGGAATCCCGCCTTAACTTGGTCATGACGGAGGCCGCGACGCGCGGGTCGATCGGCTCCGCGGCAATCTTACTCCGGGTTCTTCGGGGACGAATTTTTTTCCAGATACTCAATACCATGTTCCTGACGCCCACTTGGAACCCGGAAGAGCCCGATACGTTGTCGCGGGTGGTTGAGCGATACAAATTGTCCGGACGCGCCCTGGAGCAGGCAGGCTATGAGATTGACGATCCGGGTGCGGAGCACTGGTTTACACGCTGCTGGGACATGGAGTCCGAGACCTGGTTCGAACCCTATCCGGTTGGCGGTTCTGATCGGCTGATTATTGATGAACAGCGAACTGTACATCACGGCCTTGGATTCGTGCCCATTACGTGGATCAAGAACCTGCCAGGTCCTTCGTCGACCGGCGACGTCAATGAAGGCGCCTGTACTTTCCGTCCCGCGATAGAAACCCAGATCGAGATCGACTATCAGCTTAGCCAGGCGGGACGCGGACTGAAGTATAGCAGCGACCCAACACTTCTGCTGAAGGAGCCGGTAGCCCTAGACCGGGACCTGGTGCGCGGAGCGGGCAACGCGCTGATTGTCGGCGAGCATGGCGACGCGCGGCTGCTTGAAATCGGCGGTACAGCCTCCGCGGCGGTAATCGAGTATGTCAGGACCCTTCGGGAACTGGCGCTCGAAAGTCTCCATGGCAACCGCGCCAGCCCGGACCGTCTGACGGCCGCCCAGTCCGGACGCGCGCTCGAATTGCTTAATCAGGGTCTGATCTGGCTGGCAGATAATTTGAGAATCACCTATGGTGAAGGCGCCATACTAGATCTCGTCAAGATGATATCTCAGGCATCTCGACGCTATCCGCTGAGAGTGCGTGGGCGTCCCATCGCCCCGATCGACGTTCATATGCCTTTCACATTGAAATGGCCTCGTTGGTATTCCCCGACGGCGGAGGACCGCCAGCGGGATGCGCAGACGCTTGCCACGCTTGCGACATCCGGCCACCTGAGCCGGGAGACGGCTGTGAAGTCCATCGCCGACACATTCGATATCGAGGATATAAGGGTAGAACTCGATCGAATAGCCGCAGATAATTCGAATAAGGATCAGTAATGTCAGACACGGCTCCTGAAAATGAGGCTGCGCTGGATCCCGAAGCGCTTCGGTCGCACGCCGAACACCTAGAGCGTGAGCTTGCACATGTTCGCCAGACGGCAGAAAAACGTATCATATGGGCGGATCTGACCGTCGAGGCGGTCAAGGCTGGCATGGTGGATTTGGATGGTCTGAAGCTGCTCGATGTTGCCGACCTCAGGTTGAACGACGACGGGCATGTTGCCGGCGCGTCGACGCTGATGACCCATCTCAGGCGGACCAAGCCATGGCTTTTTGGCGGTCCCTCTTCGTCAAATCCGATCAGACCGCCGCCGGCCCCGCAACCTCGGCAAAAACTGGCGAGCGAAATGTCGGACGACGAATATCGTGCCGCGCGGGCACTTATCGTCAAACGCCACGTGTAAGTGGCTCTACTTGACTGCGTTCGTTCAACGACCTTCTCGAACAAGGATTTTTCATGGGCATTCTGAACTTCCCGGCATCTCTGCAACCGATCATCCAGCAGGGATTTCTTGATCGGGAATTTGATCTCGCGTTGCGTTCCCGACTGGGTTACCGAGCCGTCGCGGACCGCGAGGAGATCTCGGTAGGGATCGGCGAAACGCTGACCAAGACCCGGGCTGGCCTGAAGCCAGCTGTTACGACGCCGCTGTCGCCCGCTAGCAACACGAACCTCGACAACGGCCTGTCGCCGACGATGTGGAGCGTCGAGCAGTACACGATCGTGATGAACCACTATGCGGCTACCATGGATCTTAACATGGTGACCAGTCGCGCCGGAATTGCTGCCCAGTTCCTGCAGAATGCCTATGCGAACGGTGAGCAGGCAGCGCGTAGCCTGGACGAACTGGCCCGTAACGCCCTTTTCGGTGCCTACATGGGTGGCAATACCCGTATCCGCACGTCCCTTGGGTCTGCCGGACCCGTTGTGGCCATCGACGATGTGCGAGGGTTCCAGACTGCCTTCGTGAACGGCGTACAGCAGACCATCGGCGGCTCCAATCCGCTCGTCGTGACCATAGGTTCGAACGTCTACAGCGCGATTTCGGCCTCGGTTGATACCACGAATGTGTCTACGGCGCCGACCGGCGTTTCGGGTACTTTAACCCTGTCGACCAACGTCTTGGTTGTCGATGGCGCTGCTGGAAACACCGTTGTCGCGGCCAATGGCTCCTCGATCATTCGCCCTCAGCAGCGGACGAACACCTTGCAGCTTGGTGCCTCCGACATCTTGACGATGGGGTGCCTCTTGGATGCGGTGGCCAAACTGCGACTGAACGCCGTGCCGGAGATCGACGGCGCTTACAATTGCTATCTCGATCCCGTGTCGTCCCGTCAACTGTTCGCCGATCCCGATTTCAAGCAGTTGTTCCAGGGTGCGACGTCCGCGAACCAGGTGTTCCGTAAGGGAATGACCAACGACTTCCTGGGATTGCGCTTTGTTCCAACAAATGAGACCTTTGTTCAGGCTCATCCGTCGTTGGCGAACCTGATGGTCCGGCGTCCGATTATCTGTGGCGCGGGTGCGCTCGTGGAGGGTGACTATGCTGGGCTCGCGGCCAGTGACGTGGCGCCGGCGGATTCTATCGTTACGGTCGTGAATGGTGTTGCCATGGTGACCCGCGAGGCGATCGACCGTTTGCAGCAGATCATTGCTCAGTCCTGGTATTGGATCGGCGGGTTTTGCGCGCCTTCCGATACGACGACGAACCCGACGACCGTACCCACGGCGACCAATGCGGCTTTCAAGCGCGCGGTGATCGTCGAACACATCGGTTGAGCTTAGCGGGAGCATCGTAGAATGGCTGCAGGAGCGCTATGTGCGATCTGCCCCAAAGCGACTGGCGCAGGTTCCGTGACAACTGCTTTTCCTTCAGCGTTATTGGTCAGGGAGGAGACGCCGTGGTCCTGACAAGTAGCACGGACTCTCTGGCGCTTGTCAGAGCCCATTCCAAACCGTCGAGGCCAGCCGACAAAGCGGTCATGCCGATGTTCCCGCGCTGTCACGTCATGGTTTCGGCCGACCACCCGGCCACGCGTGTGTCGTCGATGTCGTCGATAGGGAGCAGCGCCTTCCGAGTAGGTGTCAGCCGCGGCGATAGGGGTAGTCTCTGATGGCGCTCTCTGATGGCGAACGCACCGATGCCCGCCGATTTTGTGGTTACCCGGTGGTTGGAGGCTCCGCCGCTGCGGCGACCGGCTTGCAGCACTTCCAGACATACGGTCCGTTGGAGTACCGCCTTGGCAATCTATCGGCCAGTGAACTGACCGTCGTCCGGCGATATCTCGGCAACTTAACTGTACTTGAAATCGCCGTGCCAAGGTCTGGCGAGCATCTGGATACTGACCAAGCCGCGGTGTGGACTCGCAACAGGACCGAGCCGCGGGACCGGCTTCGGTTGCGGATTCCGACGAAGGCGGCCACCGATTCCAATTTGATCGCGGCCACCATTCCAATCTGATGGCGGCCAGGCTGGCATCGTCTCGCGGGCCGATTTTGGTCATGTCATGATGGTCATAGCCGGGTCAAGCGGCAGCGCCTTGTTTGG
>CAMBXJ010000010.1 GCA_945871455.1 Asaia bogorensis | reverse complement strand
GATATGCCCGCACCGGCGCCGATACCAATGCCCGCGCCGGCCGAGGCCCCAATGCCCACCCCCGCTGAAGCCCCGGCACTGAGGCTGAACCCCGCGGCGGCGCGCAGTTGCACCCCGGCGCTGACGGCAACAGCCCCGCCCGCCGTCATACGCATGTTCTCGATCCCGTTGGCGGCGGCCACGGCGCGTCCGGCGCGCGGATCGCCCGCGGCGGTCGCGGCACCCGTGGTTCCCGTGCCGCCGGCCGGGATCGGATTGAGCGTGGCGCTGGCCAGCGTGCCCGACGCGTTCGTATCGGCGCCGCCATCGACGTTCTGGATCACAAGCTGGATGGTGGAGCGCAGCGGCACGCCCTCGGCCGCCCAGAAATCCAGGGTCTCGTTCAGGCTTTCAATCACGCCCACGAATTTGAAATTGCCCCAGCGGAACTCGATCTTCGCCGGGGCGGGCGGCGTTGCCGGGGCGGCGATCGCCATGTCCTTCAGTTCTTTGGTCTTGATCCGCACGTCCGACCCGGTTTCGGTCGTGTCGTAGATCAACTCGGTTTCCAGTTTGGAGGTCGTCACCCGCGTGTTCTGTCGCGGCTGGCCGCCGGTGCCGGACGTATCCTCGTCCTGGATGCGGTTGGTCAGCCCGACCTTCAGGGACGCCGGATTGAACTGCACGTCATGCGGGGTCCCACCGCCCTGCACCCGGGAAATCCTGGCGACGGCGGCGGTCATGGGCCGACTCCGCGCATATGCAGACCTTCATGCACCAGATGCAGTTCCTCGATCGCGACCTCGGTGCCGCGAGCACTCAGATCGCCGACCTTGAATTTCACCGGCATGGCGTTTTCCAACTGCCAGCCCAGGACCGGCGTGCGCCCGCTGATCAGGGCGATCGAGACATCGCAGCGGTTGGTCGCCGCCCACCCGCCATTCGCCGCACGATCGGCGCCGGCAAACAGGCTCCACCAGTTCCACAGATGGCGGGCCCGGATGATGCCGCGCTTCAGCACCACGGTGGCGAAGGTGATCTGGCCGGCGCGTTGGACCGGGCCGTAGTTGCGGCCGCCGACCTTGATCGATTTGGCCTCCATCGAGGCTTCCAGACCGGACACTTCGGAAAAGCCACCCGCGATCTCGGGGGTGACCGTGCCGAAGCCGGGGAAACCGCCACCGGCCGGAGCCGCTTCCCCGGTTCGCACGCCGCCTGGTCCCACCGCGCTGCTGGCGGCGAAATGCACATGGAAGGCGAAGCCGGGGAACGGCTGGGCGCCATCTTCGCCGGCGGGGACGGGAATGGGCATCAGGCGGCATCCCTCATGGTGACGCCGCCGCTGGACCCGAGGGCCAGGGTGACCGTGATGCGCTGGATCGGTTGCGCCGCGGTGAAGCCGATGGTGACGATGGTGCGCCCGTTATCGATATCGGATTGGGTCATCGTCGAGCGGTCGCAGCGGACCGTGTAGGCTTGGTCGATCGTGGCGCCGTCCAGCGCGCCGGCCTGGCGCAGGCGCTCCAGGAAGCTTTCCAGATCCATCCGCACGGCATTCCAGAAGGCCGGGCCGGCTGGCTCGAACAGCCGATCCTGGCCCAGCCAGCGCGACGCTCGCAGAATGATCCCCATCAGGCGAGACACGCCCGCCGCCCGCCAGGCTCGGTTGGCGGACATGGTGGCGTCGCTCAGCAGCACGAACGAGTCCACCCGCCGCCCGATCAGGCACAGGCGATCACCGAGCCAATCGGCGCGCCCGTCTTCCAAACCACGACGCAGGGCAGCGGTGCCGAGTTCCGGCAAGGTGCGGCGGACGATCGGCAGGGCGGTTCCGGCGGCACTGCGGAACGCGCCCCGGGCCAGGGCGGTGCCGGCAATCGCCCCCATCAGCACGCCTTCGGGCGCCTCCACGCCTTCCGGCAGTCCGGCCGAGGCAATTGTTTCGATCCACGGATAGGCGAGTTGCAGGCGCGCGCTGCCGATCTGTTCAGTGTTGGTCAGGCGCTGCCCGGCTGAGGGAATGCCAGCCCGATCCAACAGAGCGAATGGCCAGGACTCGGTGTTGTCGGGCACGGCGTTGGGCGCGAAGGACGGCAGCGGCAGGCTGGCCATCAGCATCACGTCGCGCCGATGCGCGGCCCCTTGGGGCACCGCCAGCATACCGAGGACATGACGGATGGCGCTCGCCCAATTGCGATAGCCGGTGCGGTCCAGCCGCGGCGCCGCGACGGTCAGGCGGTTGATCCGCTGTTCCGGCTCGTAGCCTGGCACCATCGGCGCGCAGGGCTTGAACTGTTCCGGCACCGGGGGAGGCAGCGGGATCGCCGGCAGCGGCATCGGCGGGCCGGCGAACAACTCGGGCAGATCGGGCAGCGACAGCATGGCCGCGTCCTCGACCCCCCAGACATGGGCAACGCCCTGCCAGGTGCCGGGGTCGCTGGCCTGGGGCGGGCTGCCGGGTCCGAAGCCCGGGATCAGCTTCACGCGGTGGCCGGGGCTGGGCGCCGGCGAGCCGGCCGACCAATCCACCAGTCGCCGCCGTTGCGCGATGATGCCCGCGGCCGGCGTGTCCGACAGCAGAGGTAGCGGGTCGCCGGTGCGCACGACATAGGCGCGCACGCCGCCGGATTCGAAGAAACTCCGCACCGCCAGGCCCAGGGCGCAGGGGATGCGGGCCGGGCTGCCGGCCTTGACCAGGCGTTCGTCCCAGGCGAACAACGCCTCGAACGCGCCCCAGCTTTCGATCGGCACCGGCACGTCCAGCAGCGCGTCCACCCGGGCCGGCGTGCGAGCGAAAGGACCGCTTCCCGCCCAGCCAGCCGCCTGCAACCAGTTGCGCAACGCCTGCGGCACGGGCGCCGCAGCCCGCCTTGGCACCAGGCCGACGAAAAGGGCGATATCGGCGCGCGACGAAAGCCCCGCGGCCGGTAGCGGCGCCTGTCGCAGCAGGAGTTCGGGATACGGCATGACGCGATCAGACCTCGCCGAACTCGAAGCCTTCGGCGGCAACCACGAGTTCTTCCATCGCCACGTCGCTGCCGCCCTTGCCGGCCAGGGTCGGACCCGTCCACTTCATCGGGCGCGCATTGATCAGGTTCCAGCGCAGCACCGGATTGCCCTGTTCGTCGTTCAGGGTGATGGACACGTTGCGCTTCACGGTCGGATCGCGCCTGGTGACGTTGATCCACTCGTAGAAGTTGGTCGTGCCCATGATGCCGCGCTTCAACGTGACATCGGCGGCCTTGTGCAGACCGGGGATTTTCCGCACCCGGTTTTCCCGGTCGTTGCCCTGCCGGTATTCCATCAGGGTAATTTCGGTGCCGATCCCGCTGACGTCGGAAAAGCCTCCGAGCGCGCGGTCGGACGGCGATCCGTCGTTGAGCTCGACGATGAAGTTGTAGGCCCCGTACGGGGTGTCACGAACGGCCATGGAAACTCTCCATCAGAGCGCTTTCACGATGACTGTAAACGGCGAAAGCGCTCTGTCTCTTTGTTTGAACGCATGATTCACACGCTGTTACGGTTCCGCTCAGCGTGATCATGCGTTAATCGCGGGAATCGGCGGTCTTCTGACCGATCCGGAAGATGACGAATTCGGCGGGTTTCAGCGCCGCGACGCCGACGAGGCAGATCAGCCGGCCGTTATCGAGATCGTTTTGCGACATGGTCGAACGGTCGCAGCGAACGAAGAAGGCTTCCTTCGGATTGGCCCCCAACAGCGCGCCGTTCAGCCATTCGGTGTAAAGGAAGTCAGACACCGTGGTGCGGATATTGGCCCATAACCGCTCGCCGTTCGGTTCGAACACCGCCCATTGCGACCCACGATCGATCGAGGCTTCCAGGTAAAGGAAATACCGCCGCACGTTGACGTATTTCCATTCCGGATCAGAACTGAGCGTGCGGGCGCCCCACACCCGGATGCCGCGATTGGGCAGGGCGCGGATGCAGTTGACGCCGAGCGGGTTGAGGACTTCCTGCTCGCCGAAGCGAACGTCGCGTTGGAGGCCGAGGGCGCCGGTCACGGTCTCGTTGGCCGGGGCCTTGTAGACGCCACGCTGGACGTCATTTCGGGCGTAGATACCGCAGACGAAGCCCGAGGGCGGCAGGTCGATTTCCGTCGGCATCGTCGGATCGGTGGAGGCCAGCGGATTGGCGACGCGTATCCACGGATAGTAGAGCGCCGCGTATTTCGAATCGATCAGGCTTTTCAGGCCGCGGACACCGGCGATATCCAGGTTCGGCGGCGAGTCCAGCACGGCGATGCGATAGGACCGGCGGGCCTCGGCGTGACCGATCAGCATCTGGTTGACCGCGGCCGGGGTGGGGGCGGTGAAGCTGGATGACCCGGGGGCGGCGACAATGGAGATGTCCTCGATCGCCAGCAGGCGGTCCAAGGCGGCCTGGTAGTCCCCGGTGGACGGGGCGCCGGTGCCGTCGGTGCCGCCGGTCAGATCGACCACGCGCTCGCTGTTGCCGCCGAAGATGATGGCGCGCAGTTCGAACGCGTCCACCCCGGCGCCCGCTTGCAGCAGGATCGGGTTGGTCAGCGCGTCGGAGGCGATGGGCGGGTTGGCGCCCAGCACCAAGCCGGCATAGCGGGCATGGCGGCTGT
Source organism: Asaia bogorensis (assembly GCA_945871455.1). Lineage (GTDB taxonomy): Bacteria > Pseudomonadota > Alphaproteobacteria > Acetobacterales > Acetobacteraceae > Rhodopila. The sequence continues at coordinate 19,333 of CAMBXJ010000010.1, read as the reverse complement.
GAAAGCCCAGGCCGGCATATTCGGCGATGATGCCGGCGGGACCGGTGACCTCCACACCCAGACTGAGGATCGTCACCGCCGCATCGTCGGCCAGGGCGTCCCAGGCGGTCAGGTCGGCGGCGCTGGTGGCGATCGGGGTCAGGCCCATCACGTAGAAATTGGCCCCCGCCTGCACCATGGTGCCGACCGGCTGACGCAGCGCCAGCCGCTTGGTGCTGGCCAGAGCCGACTGCATCAGGCGCACCGAGAAATTCACCCCGGGCCGGTTGGGCAGGCTGGCGCCCCCGGCGTTGCGCGCGACGATCGCCACCTGTTCACCGGCGGCGGGCAACGGTGCTCCGTTCAGCGGGCCGCTGGCGGCCGGGGCGGCGGTCGCGCCCAGAACGCGGGCGACGTAGAGCCTGCCGCCGCCGTTGTTGAAGAACGCCAACGCGGCCTGCGCCAGGAAGTTGGTGGTCGCGTTGCCGCCGATGCTGAGATTGTCGACGCCACCGTAGTAACGCTCGAAATCCGGGAACGAGGTCAGCAGCGGCGGCGCGACACCCGCGACGGCGCTGACGGGGCCGCGCCCGGTCAGGCCGACGAATGCGGCGGTGCTGGTGCCGACGCCCTCGATCGACTTCGACCGGAAGCTGGTTTCCTCGACATAGACGGCTGGAGCGAGATATTCGGGCATCAAGAAACTCCTTCGGGCGCCCACGGGGACTGGCCCCATGGGAACGCGCCCCATGGGAACTGACGTTGGGTCTGGCTGGGGGATTGGCGTGTCGTCTGCCGGCAGATCCGAGGCATGGCCTGACGGTGGATGGCGGCGAATGGCGCGGGGCTGGCGGCATTGGTCGTGGCGGCACGGGTCTTAGGCGACGTCCAAGAACGACCGGTCCAACTGGCGCACGGACGCTCCCACGCCGTCATGGTGGGCGACGGCCCACCATACCCGGCGTGGGGGGTTGGTGCACCGCAAGTCGGGGATGGTGGGCCTTCGCCCACCATGACGGCGTGGGGCACGCGGCACTGCCACCCGCTTCGGCATTTCTTGCGCGCCGCCTTGGTGGCATCGGTCATGGCAGTGTCCAGGCGATGCTGGCGTTGCGGCTTTGTCCGGCGGCGATGCGCAGGGTCTGGGTGCCGATCGCGGCGCCACCCAAACGGGCTTCGACGTCGTCGGGATCGATCAGGCCGCTGCTGCGCTCGACCGCATCCGCTCGGGCCGCCATCATGTCTTCGGGGGAATGGAAGCGAACCAGCCCGGGGTCGATCACCGCGTCCAGTTCCGCACCGATGTCGGCCAGCACGACGCCCCCCATGCCAGGGCTGGACAGCGGCACACCTGGGACCAACAGCAGGGCATCGCCGGCGGCGTCGGTCAGCGCCAAGGTCTGTGGTCGTCCGCCTTCGGGACGCAGCCGCACCAACGCGCCCTCGATCGCCCGTCCGTCGTCGGCGCGGGTGACATTGACCCGCAACCCCGCGACCAGGCCGGTCAAAGTGCCGGACGGGGCCGGCAGCAACACGATCTCGATGGGGCGGAACAGGGAGTTCGCATTCGCCGCATTCGCCGGATCGGGATCGCGCGGCAGCACCAGGCCGTAACGGCGCGCCCCCAGAGCCGGGTCGGCCGGAACCAGATCGAGTAGCACCGTCGCGGAACCGATCGCCGGCATCGCGGGCGGTGCCTCAAAGGCAGCGCCATGTGTGGCAAGGTTCGGCGCATCGAGAACGACCAGTTCGCCCGGACGCTTCACCAACAGGCGCACGCCGGGCGCGGTGACCCGCACCGGGGTCAGAACGGGCCGGCCCACCGCATCCACGAACACGAGGGACGCCAAGGCACGCCGATCCAGAAACTCCCAGGCCAGAACCGCCATCAGCCCGCCCCCTCGGTGAGAGGCTCCGCGTCCGCCAGGCCGAAGCGGGTCGCCACCACCGGCGGCCAGGTGTCCGGCGGGCCGTAGCTGATGCGGACCACCCGGGCGCGGAACGTCGTGCTGAGGCGGAACTTGTGCTGGATCGCGTCCCAGATGCGGAACAGCGCGTCCTCGGAAATCGTATCCGGCACGATCTGCACCGTCTCATCCCGCTCCCACACATTGGTGCCCAGCAATAAAGAGCGATCCAGGATCGGATGGGCGGCGAGTTCCAGCATGGCCCAGGTGATGATCGCCTGCTCATCGGCGGCGGCGGCGGGCCAGGCGGCCAGCAGATAATGCAATTCCACCGCGATCGAGGCACCCGCGGCCGGCCGACGCGACGCGATCCGCGGCGTCGGGTGGTCCGACATGGCAATGCGATAGCAGGTGATGGTCAGCCCGGCGGTCGGTTCGGCATTGTTGGCCAACCGGCTGAGCGAAGCGTGAGAAATATCGAGCGCGGCCGGCACCGGGGCGAGCAATCCATCGGCGGCCAGCAGGTCGCGGCGTGCGCGAAGCAGCCCGACGATGCTTTCACCAACCTGATTGACCGCGGCGAGGGCTGCCATGCCCTATTGCCTCGTTTCGCCGGCGGGGGGCGTTTGCGGGGCACCCGATGCCGGGTCGGACCCATCCGGGATCCGGCCGAACCGGGTCTCATAACGCGCGATAGTCGCCTGGATGGCGCGTCCGAACGTCACCAGATGCACCGGGCTGCTGACGACGACGCTGTGGATCAAGGGCGCCACATAGGGGCCGGTACGCTGGCCAAATTGAAACTCCACCTCGGACAGGGAGAATTCGACCGAGATGTGGTTGGCATAACGCCGCGCCGGCGGGCCTGCCGCCGCCCCCGCATCATCGTCGTTCCCACCCTTCGAACCCATGCGCGTTGTCCCGCTGGAGGCCGGATCGATGTCCGGTGAGGGGAAGAACGCAGGAACCGGGCCAGTTTTCTAAAGTGTTGAAATCGTGACTGTTAGCGGCAGAATACGGTGCCGGATGTTACAACCGATGTGACAGTCCAGGTGACAGTTCGGCCCCGGATGTGACACCGTTGCGTGACGCGTCCGTCTCATCATTCAGACCGTAACGCGCCAGCTTGCGATACAGCGTCATGCGCGAGCATTGCAGCGCCTGCGCGGCAAGGCTCTTGTTGCCGCCGGAGCGCGCCAGAACCTCTATCAGGCGCGCCCGTTCGTCGGCGGGCCTGGGCGGCAGCGCGCCACCGGCGGTAACGCCGGCGGGCAGGTCGCGCAGGCGGATCCGGCCATTATCGGCACCGATCATCGCGACTTCCAGCGCATTGCGCAGTTCGCGCACATTGCCGGGCCAGCGATAGGCTTCCAGCGCGTGCATCGCGGTATCGTCGATCCGGATCACGTCCTGTCCCGACAGGTCCGTCAACTCCTGCAACAGGTGATACGCGATGGGTGCGATGTCCTCCGGCCGGTCGCGCAGCGGCGGCATGCGAAGCTGGGCCACCGCGAGCCGGTAGAACAGATCCTCCCGAAACCGCCCGGCGTCCTTTTCGATGGTCATGTCGCGGTTGGTGGCGGCGACGATGCGCACATCGAAGCGCGTGGGCGTGCGGGCGCCCAGGCGATAGGCTTCGCGGGTTTCGATGGCCCGCAGCACCTTGGCCTGACCGGCCAGGCTGAGCTCGCCGATTTCGTCTAGGAACAAGGTGCCGCCATCGGCGAGTTTCAGCTTGCCGGGATAGGCGGCATGGGCGCCGGAGAAAGCCCCACGCTCATAGCCGAACAATTCGCCCTCCAGCAGCGCTTCCGGGATCGCGGCGCAGTTCAGCGCAACCAGGGGGCCCTTGTTGCGGCGGCTCAACTTATGCAGCAGGACCGCGGCGCAGTCCTTGCCGGTCCCGGTCTCTCCGGTGATCAGCACGGTGGCGCTGCTGAACGCCAGGCGACGGATGAAGCCGCGCAGGTCACGCATGGTCACGCTGTTGCCGGCAAGTCCGCCGTCATCGTCCGCGGGATCTACGCGTTTCGCGCCGGCTTCGTCCGCGGGGTCGGGGAGCAGATAGCGTTGCAGCAGGGCGGCGCGTTCGTCCGGATCGGTCTCATTGCAGATGAAGTCGTCGGCGCCGGCGCGAAATGCATCAACCACGGCAGCCGGTGACAGCGCTGGACCGGCGGCGACGATCCGGGCGACGGGAAAGGCGCCGCGCGCCTGTCGCATCGTCTGTTCAGATAGATCGACCGACCGGATCACCACGAGCCGGACGCGGTCCTGGCCGAGCATGGCGATTGTGGGGAGAGTTTGTAGGGCACGTATGGCAAGGCCCAGCGCATGAGCGGACGCGGCCCATGATTGACAGCGATGTTCGCTCGGATCGATCAGGATGAACCTGGGCCAGCCAAGTGTCATATCACCCCCCTTATTGCCGCTGCGTCTATTGCCGTACGCCGCGTGGCCGCACCGGATCAACCATGAGGCAATCCCACCCGTGGCGGTAAATGGGCCGTGCGCGAGGCTTATGGTTTTCGCGCCGCGCGGTCACCCGGGGCCACCGCGAATGCCGACCGGACATCCGCGCATCACGGCTTTCTGTCTCGCATGTCTTGTTCCACTTGTAAAACTGAATAACATGCGGTTGGATTACAGAAGGGTGATGAATATCACACGAAGGACCGCAAACATTTCGGCGTCTTTCGGCGACACGAATGGTGATGACGAAAATATAACACAGCAATAATATTGGCGGCCGTCGGTTGCCCGATCCGGCCGGCCGGGGCGTCAGGTGCCCATCCGGACGCGCCGGTCGGCACGATCAACCGCGGCCTCTCCGTCGCCCCGGCGCCCTCGATTTTCCCGCGTTCCAGGCATCGGAGCCGTGCCCGGCCCATCTCGGCCCACCATGACCGCTCGGCGGCGCCCCGCCAATCTACGATCATGTCGACTGGCGCATGCCCGCGGTCGTCGCGCCAACACCACGTGATTCCGGCGCTATTCGCGGCTCCGACGCATATCGGAGAAAGCGATGGAAATGATTTGACACGCGACAACACGCGACCCGCGGCGGCTCCGCCGTTCGATCCCCCATCCGCCCGCCCGCTGCTGCCTATTTCTCCCCCGGGATTTCCCGCCTTGGCGCGCCCTGGTTCCCGTGCCGCGACGCCGCCCGTTCCCACACCACCCGAGACCCAGCGCTCGGCCGCACATTATCGCCCCAGGAAAAACCCCACGCGCATGCCAGTCGGCGGCAGAGCCAAGCGGCGTTATGACGACCGGCGGCACCAACGACCGATGCGCCGCCCCTCTCGTCCCGGCATGGCTTGACCGGGCAACCCACGCTTCAACGGCAGGGGGTGGCTTGCCGGGGCAACAAGACCGGCCATGACGGTGCGGCAACGCCTATCGGTCGATGGTTAGGCGACGAGCAATATTAACTGCTCCACCTGGTGTTGGCGCCAGGCTCTCCACGTCATGGTGGGCCTGCGCCTACCATGACGGAGTACGCATTCGACGCGCCAACTGGAGCAGTTATTTTTGCGCGTCGGCTTACGTCGGTTGGTATTGGTCCGCGTCGTTCAGTGCCGCCGCCCCATGGATCGATACCGCTTTCTCACGGCTGAGAAACCCGTCTTTCACGTCGTCGCGCACCTTCGCGGGGTCCCGTCGCAGCGGATCGCCGTAACCACCGGCGCCGGCGAGACGGAAACTGACGATATCGCCGCGACCCAGCTTGAGGACTTCCTTCGAACCCAGGTCGGACTCGGCCCCGTCGCGGATCAGCACGGTGCGTCCGCGGGCACCCGGCAGGCCACCGAACAGCCCATAGGGCGCGTTCAGATGCCGATCCCCCAGCAAGGTAACGGTCACGTCGTCGGCCAGCATCTCCACATCCTTACGGATGCCGGAACCGCCCCGGTGTTCGCCTCCGCCCGACGAATCCTGGATCAGCTCCAGGCGATGGATGCGGACCGGGTTGTTGGTTTCATGCACCTCGACCGGGACGTTGGCGCAGTTGAAAACCGGGCACATCGCCTCGACCCCGTCCTTGTCGGACCGTCCCCCGAAGCCGCCCAGGACGAGGTCGTACATGATCCACGACTTGCCGGTGGCGCGATCGAAGCCGCCGAATTTCGGGTTGGCCCAATGGGTGAAGGCGCCCATCGCGCGTTCGGGGATCGCCTGCGCCATCGCGCCGTTGATCGTATCGAAAATCCGCACCTGCACGGAAGCTCGCCCGCCGCCGGGCGCCGGATAACGGGCGTTGAAGAAGCTGCCTTCCCGCGCGACGGTCTTGATCGCCCGTTCGGCGCCAGCATTGTTCGGCACGTCGATGCCGGCGAAAATCCGCATGGCAAAGCTGGCATAGGCGCGCGTGTAGTTGATGTAGCAGTTGATGCCTGCCGGGACCTCATCGCCGCTGCGGGAGAAATCGACGGTGGCCTCCCCATCCTTCAGGGTGACGTCGACGGCGACCCGGATCGGCGCCGTGCCCGGGCCGTAATCGTCCAACTGGTCCTCATAGCTGTAGGTGCCCTCCGGCAGGCGGCGGATCAGTTCACGCGCGCGCGCTTCCGAGCGTTCCAGGATCTCCTCGATCGCCTGGGTGACCTGGTTGTCGCCATAAGACGCATACAGCCGGCGCAGACGCTGGGCGCCGACGAAATTGGCATTGCGCTGGGCCAGCAGGTCGCCGCGCATCTTCTCCGGCAGCCGCACATTGCCCAGAATGACGCGCAGCAGGTCGGGATCGAAGGCGTCGTTGCGGATCAGCTTCACCGGCAGGATGCGGATGCCTTCCATGAAGGCCGAGGTCACGCCCTGCACCCCTTCCGACCCCGGCGACACGCCACCGACATCGGCATGATGCGCGGTGTTCACGACGAAGCCCAGCAGACGCCCCTGCTCGAACACCGGAGAGACCAGGAACATGTCCGGGAAATGCCCGCCGCCGAGGAACGCGTCGTTGGTGGCGATGGCATCGCCCGGCTCCCAGCTTTCCAGCGGGATGTAGCGCATCACGTTTTGCAGCACATAGGGCATCGACCCGAGATGGCCGGGCGTAAAATTGCCCTGCGCGATCAGCCGCCCCTGACGGTCGAACAGGCCAGTGGAAAAATCCTCGCCCTCCCGCACCGCTTCGGAAAACGCGGTGCGCTTCAACGCTCCGCCCATTTCGTCGACGACCGAGATCAGGCTGCTCCAGATCACGGTCAGGGTCACCGGGTCGACCCGCTGTGTCACGGTCGTCATCGCGTTGTCTCCCCCAGGGGTTCGGACCGAGCAGGTTGCAGGTCGATCACCAGGTTGCCCGCCGCCGACAGCGACACGGTGTCGCCGGGCAGCACGACGGTGGTGCATTCGCGCTCCTCCACCAGGACCGGGCCTGTGAAGCGGTGTTCGCTTGTCAGGGCATAGCGATCCAGAATGCGGCAGGGGACCAGGCCGCCGGCTTCCGGCATGTAAACCGGACGCTCCCCCACCACCGGATCGCGCCCGGTGGCGGTGCCTTCCAGGCGCAAACTCCGCCCGCGCCGGTCGCCAGCGACATCGGTTCCGCGCCGGTCACCGGCGACATCGGTTTCGCGCCGGTCGCCAGCGACCGTGGCCACGACATACCAATCCGTCGCTTCCACGGCCGCATCGGGATCGCTGTAGCCGAACTCGCGCTGATAGGTGGCGGTGAAGGCCCGCGTCACCTCCACACCATACGCCGCGTCGGTAGGGCCGTCCGGCAGCAGGACACGGATTTCGTGCCCCTGCCCGACATAACGCATGGAGGCACTGCGTTGCAGCCGAACGGCGCCAGACGAACCCAGATGACGAGCGGCTTCCAGCACGCGCGCTTCCAGTTCCGCGAAAATCGCCGCGATCGTATCTGGCGCGGCGGCATCCATCCGCACGAAGCGGGTCAGCCCGACATCGAACGTCCGCTCCGCGACCAGCAGCCCCAAGGCCGAACCCACGCCGGCACCACGCGGGACAATGACGCGCGGGATTTCCAGGGCGCGGGCCAGGCGGCATGCGTGCAAGGGACCGGCGCCGCCGAACGCCACCAACGCATAACGCCGGGGATCGCGCCCTCGCTCGATCGAGACGATCCGCATCGCCCGCTCCATATTGGCATTGGCGACCGAGTGAATCCCCCAGGCCGCCTGCAGCCGATCCAACCCCAGCGGCTTGCCGATCCGGGTTTCGATCCCGTCCGCGGCGCCCGCCGCGTCCAACCGCATCGCCCCGCCGTTGAAATAGTCCGGATTGAGGTAGCCGAGGGTGAGATTGGCGTCGGTGATGGTCGGCTCCGTGCCACCATGGCCATAGCAAATAGGCCCCGGTTCGGCCCCGGCGCTGTCGGGGCCGACCTGGATCAGCCCCATCCTCGTGCGTGCGATGCTGCCACCGCCAGCGCCGATTTCGAGCAGCTCCACCGCCATGATGTTCAGCGGCAGGCCACTGCCCTTTCGGTAGTTGACGGTGTCGACCTCGAAGGTCGGGGTCACGGCCGGAAGGCCGTCGTCGATCGCGCCCAGCTTGGCCGTGGTGCCGCCCATGTCGAAGGTCATGACGTGGTCGTAGCCTTCCTCCCGCCCGACCTCGGCGCAGAACATCACCCCGGCGGCGGGGCCGGATTCGATGATCCGCACCGGATAGGCGCGCACCAGGTCGGGCGAGGCCAACCCCCCGTTCGACTGCATGATCGAAAGGTCGGACCCGATCCCCAGGCCGCGCAACGACGTGGTCAGGGCATCGACATAGGTTGCGACCAGAGGCGTGACATAGGCGTTGGCGACGGTGGTGTTGGTGCGCTCATACTCCCTGAACTTGGGCGAGATGACCGACGACAGGGAGACGGGCAGGTTGGGTGCCACATCCGCCAGCAGCGCCGCCATCCGCCGTTCGTGCACCGGGTCCGCATAGGCGTGCAGGAAGACGACCGCCACCGCATCGTAGCCGCCATCCGCGACGGCACGCGCGACCTGGCGACCCACGGTTTCGTCCAGGGCCCGTACCAGGGAACCATCGGCGGCGAGGCGCTCATCGACCTCGAACACATCGCGCCGTGGCACCAATGGGCGCGGCTTGTCCAGATGCAGGTTGTTGGTGTCGTAGCGCTTCTGGCGACCAATCAGCAGCACGTCGCGGAAACCCGCGGTGGTGATCAGTGCGACCCGGGCGCCCTTACGCTCCAGGATCGCATTGGTGGCGATGGTCGTCGCGTGCAGCAGTTCGTCGACACTGGCGGGATCGTTCGCGGGATCGCCGAAGCGTTCCCGCAGGCTGGCCACCACCGCCTGGGCGGGCGCGCGCGGCGTCGTCGGCACTTTCCATATCGAGACCGAGCCATCGGCGGCCTGCACCGCAAAATCGGTGAACGTGCCACCGATATCGAACGAAATCCGGGTCATCCGCGGCTACCATCCAGAGGAGTTGGTCGGGACGTTGGCCAACCCCATCCGACCGGTCAAGAGCGCGGCGGGGACGAACTTCCGACGGACGGTCGCGGGTCTGTGACGGACATGCCGAGCGGGGCGCTGCCTGGCGGCGGGTCAGCGCTTCGGCAGCACCCATGGCGCGCCCAACATATCCTCGATCCCAGCGGGCGAGTATATGACGGTTGCCCGATCGGAGTAGACCGTCATTTCCCCAACCTTGATGCGCCCGTTGAACTGGTAGAGATCCACCCGCACGAAATCGAGGCCGTACGACAATGTCTCGGCCAGGGCTATCATGGCGGCCCAACGCTCCGGGCGAGGCGGTGGTCGTTCGGCGTTGGGCAATTTTCCATGTCTGGCATCGATCCAGGACCAGTCCGGCCGGAAGATATCCACACATTTCTCCGAAAAGCGGCCTGTCGTAACCAGCACAAAATAGACTCGGCCATCGAAACAGAAGATTTTGTAGTCCTCCGGCACCTGACCATCCTGCAACATCAGGTGCTCGACGATGCAGGTATGGCGCACATGGGAGTACGCCCATTCGCTCCATCCGATATGACGAGACCATCGAGTTACCTTGGCCGCGATCGCGGTAAGGTCGGGTGGTTCGGGGCCGCGATGGACATGATGGAAGCCGCTGAGATGATTGGCCTTCACGATGAAATCCCGGGGCAGATCGAGCGCCGCCAGTTCGCGCCCATTGCTTGCCGTCCCGACCATATCGACAAGCAGGTCGGGATCGCCCGTACGCGCCAGGACATGGTCTCGCACTTCCAGCTTGCCGATGATCCGGGGCAGGATCGGTCGGCGGTCGAAGACCATCCGGTATAGCACTTTGTCGTTGATGGTCCGTGGCGACCACAAGCGGGGCACGCGCCGGGTCAGATAGATGTGCCGCACGACCAGAAAGGTCCCGACAACCGACGGGAGAAACCAGAAGCGGCGCAGCAACGCAAACATCGAACGCCTTCCGCGGGTTCGGGCCATTGGTGGGGTTCAGGCATCCGTCATGCGTGGACATCGACCGGTCATGAAGTATCGCCGACCCGCATGGTCCCGCAACATGATTGTGACCTGACATGACGCCGTATGACGGTCCGTAGGTCGTACACGGCAGGAATTCTGCGCGGTCGCCTGCGCGAGGCGCCTGTTCACATTCGCTGGAGATGCCCAAATCGTAGCCGCCGGGTCTCTGACCGCCCACGCAGACCGCGCTTCAACCGGGGGACATGATCAGCGGTCGGATGAGGTTCCGCTCCGCGCAATCATGCTTTAACCTGTCATCGTCCATCACCCCCGGGAAACACTCGTGACAGACCTCCAACCCGTCCGCGGCACACGTGACCTGATCGGCGACGACCAACGCCGGCACCGCCACGTCGCGGACACCGCGCAACGCGTTGCCGCCACCTATGGCTACGACGAATGGACCACACCGATTTTCGAGGACACCTCCGTCTTCTCCCGCACCCTGGGCGAGACGTCCGACGTGGTGATGAAGGAGATGTACAGCTTTCAGGACCGCGGCGGGGATTCCGTCACGTTGCGGCCCGAAGGCACCGCCGGCGTCTGTCGTGCCCTGGTCAGCAACGGCCTGACCCAGTCGCTGCCGCAAAAGGTGTTCTATGCCGGCCCGATGTTCCGCTACGAACGGCCGCAGAAGGGCCGCTACCGCCAGTTCCACCAGATCGGGCTAGAGCTGATCGGCCCATCCGAACCCCTCGCGGACGCGGAGGTCATCGCCTGCGGCTGGGATATCCTCAAGGCGCTCGGCGTCGCCAACGACACCGTGCTGGAACTGAACACCTTGGGTGATCGCGACAGCCGCAACGCATATCGCGACGCCCTGGTCGCCTATTTCACCGCGCACAAATCGTCTCTGTCACAGGACAGCCTGCACCGGCTGGAACGCAACCCGATGCGCATCCTGGACAGCAAGGATGATGGCGACCGGCGTATCGTCGCCGATGCGCCCACCATCGCCGCCTATCTGACCGACAGCGCCGCAACCTTCTATGCCAGTGTGCAGCGCTTCCTGACCCAGTTCGGGGTGCCGTTCCGGGAAAACCCGCGGATCGTTCGCGGCCTCGACTACTATTCCCACACCGCGTTTGAGTTCGTGACCACCCAGTTGGGCGCCCAGGGCACGGTGATGGCCGGTGGGCGCTATGACGGGCTGGTGGCCGAAATGGGCGGTCCGGCAACCCCCGCAGTGGGATGGGCCGCCGGGATCGAGCGCCTGTCGATGCTGCTGGACGCGGCACCCTCGTTGCCCGCCCCGGTCGCCGTGGTGCCGATCGGCGATGCCGCGGAAGCCGCCGCGCTGGACGTGCTGCAATCCTTGCGTGCGGCGGGGGTGCGGGCCGAAATGGCCTACCGGGGCAATCTTCGCCGGCGCATGGAACGTGCCAACCGCATCGGCGCCCGGGCCGCGGTGATCATGGGACAGGACGACATCGCCAACGGTGTCGCCCAGGTCAAAAATCTGCAAACCGGCACGCAAGAGGCGGTGGCATTGGCGAAAGTCGCTGAATTCCTGTCATGAATCTGGCGCTTAAACTCGACCGGATCGCCGCCCGGGCGGACGAATTGCGGTCCATGCTGTCGGAAGGCATTTCCGGCGAGGCCTATGTCAAGGCGTCCCGGGAATTGTCGGATATCGAACCCGTGGTCGCCCGCATCGGCGATCTGCGCGCCGCCGAACGCGCCCAGATGGACGCGGAGGCGATGCTCGCCGACCCGGAAATGAAGGAACTGGCCGAAGCCGAACTTTATGACCTGAAAGACCAGATTCCGGCGCTGGAACACGAAATCCGGCTCGCGCTGCTACCGAAGGACGAGGCCGACGACCGGTCCGCCATCCTGGAAATCCGTCCCGCCGCGGGGGGTGACGAGGCCGGGCTGTTCGCGGCCGAATTGTTCGCGATGTATCAGAAATACGCCGATCTGCGCGGCTGGCGCTTCGAAATCCTGGAATATGGCGATACCGGCCTGGGTGGGTTGAAGGAAGGGATCGCGGAAATCACCGGACGCAGCGTGTTCGCTCGCCTGAAATACGAATCCGGGGTCCATCGCGTGCAGCGCGTGCCGGCGACCGAAAGCCAGGGCCGGATTCACACCTCCACGGTCACGGTGGCGGTGCTGCCGGAAGCCGAGGAGGTCGACGTGCAGATCGACGAAGGCGATCTGCGCATCGACGTTTACCGGGCCTCGGGCGCCGGCGGGCAGCATGTGAACAAGACCGAGAGCGCGGTGCGGATCACCCATATCCCGACCGGCATCGTCGTGGCGATGCAGGAAGAAAAGAGCCAGCACAAAAATCGCGCCAAGGCGATGAAGATCCTGCGCGCCCGGATGTATGAACAGCAGCGGGCGTCGCTGCACGCGACCCGGGCGGCCGATCGCAAGTCGCAGGTCGGCACCGGGGACCGCAGCGAGCGCATTCGTACCTATAACTTCCCGCAAGGCCGGGTGTCCGACCATCGGATCAACCTGACCTTGTACAAGATCGACCGGGTCATGATCGGCGAACTGGACGAATTCATCGACGCCCTGACCGCCGAGGACCAGGCCGCTCGCCTGGCGGCCGAAGGGTGACGGAACGGCCCAAGGAAATGTCAGCCCGGGTGGTCCGTCGCGCCCGCCGCGCCAGGATCGCCGGCCGAACGACAATTGTCGTCACTGCCGGGCTGGACCCGGCAACCCGCCCCCTGCCGTCTAGCGCGGGTTACCGGGTCCAGGCCGGCAATGACGGTTGGGGGGCGGTACGTCGGTCAATGGGTCGGGCCGTTGGGATAACCTCCGGACGACCGGGATGACATGACGGTTGCCGAAGCGCTGCGGGACGGGGCGGCCCGGCTGCTGACCGCCGGGATCGACAACCCGCGCCTGGAAGCGCGCCTCCTTCTGGCCCACGCGCTGGGATGCGCGCCCATCGCCCTCATTCGTGACCTGTCAGCCCCGGTCGACATCGGCGCCTACGACGCGCTGCTGCGTCGGCGCGCGAACCATGAACCACTGGCCTACCTGGTCGGCCGGCGGGAATTCTGGAGCCTGGACCTGGCGGTGTCGCCCGCCACATTGATCCCTCGCCCCGACAGCGAAACCCTGGTCGAGGCAGTGTTGGCGGCCTGGAACAGCCGCCCCGGACCGTGCCGGGTGTTGGATCTGGGCACCGGCACGGGCTGCCTGCTGCTGGCGATCCTCCACGACATCCCCGGTGCGTTCGGGATCGGCGTGGATCGCGCCCCGGCGGCGGCGGCCCTCGCAGCCGCCAATGCGACCAGAATTGGTCTGGCCGATCGCGCGGTCTTCGTGGCAGGGGACTGGGCCAATGCTCTGGACGGCCGCTTCGATCTGATCGTCGGCAACCCGCCTTACATCCCGACCTGGGAGATCGATACGCTGATGCCGGAAGTCGGCCGCCACGAGCCCGCCTTGGCATTGGACGGGGGCGCCGATGGATTGACGGCCTATCGGACCATCATCCCGGCACTGCCGGCGTTGCTGGCGAACGGCGGAACCGCGGTGTTGGAGTTGGGTCTGGGCCAGGATGGGCCGGTTGAGGACCTGGCGCGGGCATCCGGGTTCACGACCTCTTTCCGTACCGACCTCGCCGGGATCGCGCGCGCCATCGTGTTGCGATCCGCCGAGGGGTAAAAAAACCGTTTGGCGGAATGGGATAGGCAGACTACCTTGTAACCGTGGCAGGAGCCGCCGTCAGCGGCCGGTTCCAGGCGTCCGCCTCCCCCGTACGCGCCTTGGATGCACGGGGGTGCGATGTCGGTCCGCACCAACGCCGATTGATCCAGGTTAGCCGGGGGGTGGAATTCCTCTCGGGGCGCCGATGCAAGACGCCCCAGCGAAGCGCTGGCTGCCCGCAACGGGAAAGCACGACGGCAACAGTATGAATATGAAACGCATGCGTGGCCGCAATCACCGGTCTGGTGGCGGCGGAAGCGGGGGGGGCGGAGGTGGCGGCGGAGCACCGGTTCGCCATCACTCCACCGGCAATGTTCCCCTTAACCGCAATCATGTCTTCGACAGCAGCGGCCCCGACATGCGCGTCCGCGGGACCGCCCAGCAACTGTTCGAGAAATACCTGCAACTCGGCCGCGACGCGACCAGCAGCGGCGACCGGGTCATGGCGGAAGGCTACTTCCAGCATGCGGAACATTATTTCCGCATCCTGAATGCCATGAACCAGGCGGCGCAGCAGAATCAGCCGCAAGGCGGACAGCCCAGCGGCCAAGGCCAACACGGTCAACAGGGCGGCGGTCAGCGGCGTTCCTACCAGGGCGGCGACGATTCTGGCGGTGGCCACAACCTGGATTCGGACGGCGACGACAACCGCGCCCCCGGTGTTGGTGACCAGCCGGAAGCGCGGGAAATCCCCATCGCCGCGGCCCCTCCGGAAAACTGAGTGTCCAACCGCCCCTGACCGGGTCGGCGACCGCTTCGCACGCGGATAAAGGTCTATCGGACCGAAAGGCGCCGCCGGGGATTTTCCCCGGTCCGACAAGTCCCGTGCTGTCATTGGTTCCGGCCGTCCTGGAACGGAGCCAGCAGGGCAAGGGATTTAGGCCGGTTCTGGTTAAATCCCCCCGGGTCACAGCCGCGTGACCGGCGGGGCCTGATTACCCGATGGTCCCCTCGGCCCGCGCGGCACCGGCGCGGAAAGCGTCGCGCAGCGTCGCCGCGTCCGCCCCATCGATCAAACCGTGCCGGATAAACAGGTCGATCAGCACCAGATTGACGTTGAACTTGACGTCATCGGTATCCCGCACCGTCTCCCACACCTGTCGAAGCGGCCAGAGCTCGAACGATTCGACCTCCCCATCGGCCGGGCGCGGGACGAAATCCGCCGGCAGCATCAGGTCGTAGCAGAACAGGCGGTCGCGACGCAGGCCCTCCGGCCGTTCCATGGCATAGGTAACCTCCCCGACCAGCATGGCCCGAGCGGCCAGGTCAGGTGGGATCGCCGCCTCCTCCCCCGCTTCCTTCACCAGGGTTTCGGCCGGTGACAACCCCGCCGGGACGCCGCCCGCCACCACATGGTCCAGTTTTCCGGGGTCCAGCAGTTTGTCCCGGGCCCGCCGAGCGACCCAGAGGTGAAGGCCGGTTGAGTGTTGGACGAGGCCGTTGACATGAACGCCGGTCGCTTGCACGCCGAAAGCCGGGATGGCGCCACGGTCCAGCAGCGCCAGCACCGGACCGTCCGCACTGGCACGCACGTCGAACGCTTCCCGCCGCCAGCGGAAAAAGCCGCGCCCGGCCATATCTTGTGCGATGGCGGCCAATGCGGTGCCGTCGGTCAGGGTGACCCGGTCGCCTGTCACGGCGATGGAGGGAAATCCGGCCAGAATCGCGGCCAGATCGCGGCGCAGCCAGCCAACCCGGTCGGGTCCCACATGAAACGCCAGGCGCTCGCCGGGCAGAATCGCGTCGGTGCAAGCCGCGATGTGACGATGGAAACCTTGCGCGCGCGTCTCGGTCAGCACTGCTTCGCCTTTCAAATCCGGTTCCTTCATGCCACATGCGGGACATGAGACGATACCAGTCTGACAAGACGGCCCCGCCGCCGCCGTCGTTGCACGTCGAACGCACCAATATGCAGACCATCCTGTCGCTGCTGCCGTATCTGTGGCCGGTCGGCAATCCAGGTGCCCGGGTGCGCGTGGTTATCGCGATCCTGTTCATGCTGCTGGCCAAGCTGGCCACGGTCTATGTGCCGATTCTGTATGGCCGAGCCGTGGACGCTCTGGTGCCCGCAGCGGGGGGGCCGGGAGCGGGGGGAGCAGGGGTAGCAGGGCTGGTGGCGGTGCCGGCGGCGTTGATCATGGCCTACGGGCTGGCGCGGGTCGGCGCGGCGGGCTTCGGCGAGATCCGCGACGCATTGTTCGCGTCCGTGCAGCAGCGCGCGGTGCGGTTGCTGGCGTTGCGCACCTTCCGCCATCTGCACGATGTCAGCTTGCGGTTCCACATGGACCGCCAGACCGGCGGCATGTCGCGCATTATCGATCGCGGCACCCTGGGCATGCAGTCGGTGCTGCGTTTGGCCGTGTTCAACGTGGTGCCGACGGCGCTGGAGCTGATCCTGGTCACCGGTATCATCTGGTACATGTTCGACTGGCGCTATGCGGCGGTCACCTTGGTCGCGGTGATGGGCTACGTCGCCTTCACCACGTTGCTGGCCGGTGCGCGCGGCCGCTACCGGCGCACCATGAACGACACCGACAACGACGCCTCCAACAAGTCGCTCGACAGCCTGCTGAATTACGAAACCGTCAAATATTTCAATAACGAACGCCATGAGGCCGACCGCTACGACCATGCGCTCGCCCGGTATGAGCGCGCCGCGGTCAGGGTGCAGGTGTCATTGAACCTGCTGAACCTGGGTCAGGCCGTGATCATCGCCTTCGGCCTGACCGCGATCATGCTGATGGCCGCCAGCGAAATGTCCAACGGCACCATGACGGTCGGCAAATTCGTCCTGGTGAACACCTACCTGATCCAGCTCTACCAGCCGCTGAACTTCCTGGGCATGGTCTACATGACCATCAAGCAGGGCCTTGTGGACATGGAGCAGATGTTTGCCCTGCTGCGGGTGGAACAGGAAGTCCGCGACAAGCCGGGCGCGGTGGCACTGGCCACCCATCTCGGCGACGGCGCGGCTGGCGAAGTCCGCTTCGAGGCTGTGCGCTTCGGCTATCGCCCCGACCGCGAAATCCTGAAAGGCGTCGATTTCGTCATTCCGGCCGGGCGGCGGCTCGCCATCGTCGGCCCCACCGGCGCCGGCAAGTCCACCATCAGCCGCCTGCTGTTCCGCTTCTACGACGTGACCGGCGGGCGCGTCCTGATCGATGGGCAGGACGTGCGCGACGTGGCGCAGGACAGCGTGCGGGCCGCCATCGGTGTCGTGCCGCAGGACACCGTCCTGTTCAACGACACGATCCGCTACAATATCGGCTATGGCCGGCCCGGCGCGTCCCAGGCAGAAATCGAGCAAGCCGCTCGGCAGGCCCAGGTCCATGATTTCGTCCTTGCTCTGCCAGACGGCTACGACACCAGGGTTGGGGAACGCGGCCTGAAACTGTCGGGCGGAGAAAAGCAGCGCGTGGCCATTGCCCGGACCATCCTGAAAGACCCTCGCATCCTGATCCTGGACGAGGCCACCAGTGCCCTGGACACGCGGACCGAACAGGATATTCAAACCGCGCTTCGGGCGGTGGCGAGCCATCGCACCACCCTGGTGATCGCGCACAGGCTGTCCACGGTCGTCGACGCCGATGAAATCGTGGTCCTGCGAGACGGCGCGGTCGCCGAACGCGGCAGCCATGCCAGCCTGCTGGCCGATGGCGGGCTTTATGCCAGCATGTGGGCGATGCAGGCCGCCGAACAGGATTCCGAACCGGTGCAGGCCGGTTGAACGCCCGATCCCGATCAGGAAAGACCACGACCATGCAACAAGGTTCCGACGACCCACCGCCCTCCGAGCTCAGCCACGCCGGCGCCGTCGTCGACAAGGCGATCGAATATATGACCGGGCAGAATATCGGCTCCCTGGCGATCGCGTCTGCCCTGCTGGGCGGGTCGATGGCGTTACTGGCCCGCGGGCTGGACGATGAGGCGATCGTCCGCATCCTGCAGAACGCCATCGCCAGCGTGCGGTCCGGGGAGCTTCGAGGCCAGACCGGGCATGCCTGAGCGCCCGCGTCAGACAGGTTCTTTGCGGGTTTCCGGCGATCGGGCGAGACTCATCCTTGACGCCGGCGCCCCCAATCGTCATAACCCGCGCCTTCCGACCAGACCGAGGAATAGAGTTTAATGTCTCGCCGCTGTGAGATCACGGGCAAGGGCGTGTTGAGTGGCAACAACGTCAGCCACGCAAACAACAAGACCCGCCGCCGTTTCCTGCCAAACCTGCAGGTGACGTCGCTGTTGTCCGACATTCTGGGCAGTGAGGTCCGTATGCGGCTCTCGACCCGGGCTATCCGTACCGTTGAGCACAACGGGGGCATCGACGCATTCCTGCTGGGCACGCCCAACACGAAACTGACCCCGGAAGGCAAACAACTCAAGCGCCGGATCGAACGCGCCCGCGATAAGCGCGCCGCGAGCATCGCCGCCTGAAACGCCCGCCCGCGGCAGACAATGCCCGGGCGTTAACCAATTCTTCGGGATATCCAGTCAATCTGACGGTATGAGATTGACCGATATCGTGATGCTCGGACTGGCGGTTATTGCCGCTGGACTGAGCCTTGGATTGGCTGCCCTTCTGACCCGTTCGCACATCGCGCTGGCCTCGGCCCGCGCCGAGCGTGATCGCGCAAAGATCGCGGAAGCGGCCACGACCCGCGTCCTGCGGCTGTCGGTTACCGATCTTCGCGCGGACGCGATGCGCCTGCTGGGGCATGCTGAACAGATGACCCTTCAGACGCCGGAGCCGTCCGCCGATATGACCGGCGTGCTGGCGGCAATCCGACAGATCCTGGAACTGGCAGACGACATGCAGGACCATGCCGTTCCCGGCGCGTCCACCCGCCGTCTGGAACTGGAAACCCTGGAACTGCAACCGTTGCTGGCCGATGCGATCGAGGCCGTGACCGCGACGCTTGGCCCCAGCGAGCGGCATTGGCGAATTGCCCGGGCGGTGCGCGAATGCGGCCTGATCACCGACCGGCGCGCGATGGCCCAGGTCCTGGGACGCGTGCTTGGCAACGCCGCACGCCATTCCCGCCACGGCGATTGGATCGATGTCTCGGTGGAGCGCCGCAATGGCGGCCTGACCCTGATCGTGGAGGACGAAGGCGCCGGCCTGATGGCGGTGCAGCGCCCAACACCGTCCAACGCCCCCAATAGTCGTGGCCTGGGGCTTGGTCTGGTGCTGGCACGCGTGCTGATGGAAGCCCAGGGTGGCTACCTGACCGTCGAGTCGACCGCGCGCGTCGGCACCAAGGTGTCGCTCGGCTTTCCCCCGGACCGGGTCGCGTCCGCGGACAAGGCGACGGTGGT
>CAMBXJ010000009.1 GCA_945871455.1 Asaia bogorensis | reverse complement strand
CAATAGCCGTCCGGATGGCGTCTGGGTCAGCGAATATCCAAGACCCAGCAGGAACCATAGAGGCAGGAGCATCTGAAAGCCGGGCACAAACGGCCCGATCGTCAGCCCTACGGTCAAAATCGACGCGCCTGTCAGCATCGCCGTCCGGTCGGAAATTCTGTCCAGCAGCGGTGGCAACAGAAACGCGGCCACCATCGAACCGGCGCCGAATGCGGCGAGGGCGACCGCGGTCGATGTTTGGCTCATGCCATATCCCGCCTGCACCAGAACAACCGTGTTCACGATCACCATGGCGCTGGCCGCGGCAACCGCGACGTTCAGGGCAAGCAGGCCGCGCAGACGTGGCGTGGCCAGATAAAGCCGCAGCCCCAACGTCGTCCGGTCATAGATCCCCCGACGCGCGGTCGCCTTCGCGTTCGGCAGGATCACAGAAACGACCAGCAAAGCAGATGCCAGGAACCCAACAACGGTTCCGGCGAACAAACCATGGAAACTGATCACCGTCAGCAGTGCGGCTGCCAGCATCGGGCTCACCACGCTTTCCAGGTCATAGGCCAACCGAGACAGCGAAAGCGCCCGCGTGTATTCGTCCTCATTCGGCAGAACGTCGGGAATTGTCGCCTGGAACGCGGGCGTGAACGCGGCCGATGCGGATTGGAGAACGAAGATCAGAATGTAGATTTCCCAGATTTGCGTCACAAACGGCAGCAAAAGGGCCACGGCTGCTCGCACGATATCCAGGCTGACCAGCATCACGCGCCGGTCCAGACGTTCGGCGAACGCCGCCGCGATAGGCGCCACGCCGACATAGGCCACCATCTTAATGGCCAGTGCCGTCCCCAGCACGGCGCCGGCGTTGGCGCCGGCCAGATCGTATGCGATCAAACCAAGGGCAACCGTAGCCAAGCCCGTTCCCACCAACGCAATGACCTGCGCCAGGAAGAGATGACGATACGCACGGTTCGCGAGCACTTTCAGCATTGTACCGCCGCTCCGTTTCGTATCGCCCCTGGCGTTGTACGACCGTTTTCCTACGCTCGGTCAGAACTTCACGCTGGCCACCACCTGTCCCAGGAAGATGGTCGACGTGCCTGACCGTCCCGTACCGGTGTCGACCTGTTTGTAGCCGGCGCCTGGGATGCCGATCCCTATCGTGGGCACGATCGTGAGGTAATCGGTCGGGGACCATTCGGCATAAATATCGATTTCGTCCATGGCGCGCTTGGATGTCACCGTGGCCCCCGGGCTTACCAGTTGATTGACCTGACCAAGCTTGTTGAAATTGATATGATAATAATTCAACCCGACCACCAGCGAATCGCTCGGCGTGGCACGCACGCTCACTTGCTGCACATTCATGTTAGTCAGGCCCTGCTGATAATAACCGTAGATCTCCCCCAGGCACCACGTTCCCGGCCCCAGGCCGCGGCTGCCGGCGCCGAAGAACAGGGGATCGTAGGATCGCTTTGTGCCACCGCCGGTCGGATCGTTGTCACCGCTGAACGTTGCATAACGAAAGGTCACCATCGGGGCCCAGGGCAGATTGGAAAACTGATAGCCTGGTTCCACGTACCAGCCGGTGGCGTCGGTCTTGCGACCTGATCGGTTGTTGTATTGCTTGATATATTCGCCGAAAAACAGAACGTCGCGATCGGCGGGAAAGAACGATCCGGCGGCCCGCAGTGAGAAGACGTTCAAACCATTCCGGTTGGACACGATGCTGCCAAGCGCGGCCTGGTCGGCGGAATATATTTGGAAATACGTGCCGGTGACCACCCATTGGTCGGACATCGCCCCCAAGGGTTCCTGACGTGCTGGGCCATACCAATCGATGCTGCCGCCGACGACCTTGGTCATTGGCTGGTCGAACCCGTTCATCAACGACTGGTTGCTGCCCACCTGAGCATGGAAGAACGTGCCCCGGACCGGGCCGATCTCACTGGGATCGAATTTGAGGATCGCTGTTTTCTGGAACGCCGCGCGGGGACCGATGTAATAGGCCGCGCGGCCGAACCCGTTCGCGACGCCGCCGTTGAACAGCAGACCATCCCCCAGAACCAGGGGTTGGTTGCCCACCGAAATGTCGATCGCGTCGTCGCCCAGATCGGGAAACAATCCGCCCGACTTCCAACCGACAAACATTTCTTCGGGCCAAACATAGGTGGGGCGGAATGATGTCGTCGAAAGCCCCGCGACCGCGTCGCCGTACCCGAACGTCGTCGATCCCAAAAGGCTGAACGTGCCGTAAAACGAAGAGCTCTTGGCGAGGTAGCTTGGCGCGTCGTCAAGGATATATTCGAAGCTGATCGATGGTTTCAGCCAAGCCTCACCCCAGCCGCGGCCGCGGCGAACGCCGCCACCGGATCCGTAATTGACGTTGCCACGGCCGAAATCAACGTTGTTAACGCCGAAACCGCCGACACCGGCCGTGATGCCGAGTGTAATTTTCAGGTTGCCGACCTCGACGAGATCGATTTCGGCGCGAGCCGCCCGCGGGTCTAGCGCGATGGCGCCGGTCAGTGCTCCGGCAAGCAGGGCTCCTCGCAAGGCCGCGGCCTGGCGCGTTTGCGATTTGGCCGAGCGGGCGCGGCGGGAACACGGACCCTTGTTTGGGCGGTTCATCTGGGGCTCCTTGGTGTTATCTCGTATGTAATCGCCGACCATAGGATACGACCCGCAATTCAGACAAGGGACGCGCAAGCTATGTCAGACCCTTGAGGCGAACGAGGAGGTAGGCTAGCGTCCGGTGCGAAAATAACAGCCTGACGAGAACGCCAATGAAGCACGTCGCCTTGGGAATCACCGCCATGTTGCTTGCGCTCGGGGCGCCGCCCGCGTCAGCGCATTTTCAGGAATTGTTGCCTTCGTCCAATATTCTCGACGGAGAGAATCAGCGTAACGTCTCAATTAGTGCTGTATTCACCCATCCGATGGAAGGCGGCCCGGTGATGAACATGGGACAGCCAGTCAAGTTTGGCGTGATCGGTCGGGAAGGAAAGGTTGTCGATCTGCTTTCGACGTTGCGGTCTGCCCCGGTCAACGGCAAGCAGGCGTTCGCGGCGGATTACAAGGTGCCAGGTCCGGCAAACTACATCTTCTTCATCGAGCCGGCGCCGTACTGGGAGCCCGAAGAGGGCAAAATGTTGATCCATTATACCAAAGTGGTGGTAAATGCCCTGGGCGCCGACGAAGGCTGGGACCAGATGACCGGCGCACCCATTGAGATTAAGCCGTTGACCCGCCCGTACGGGCTGTGGACCGGCAATATCTTCAGTGGGATCGTCTATTATCGTGGCAAACCGCTGCCAAATGCGCGGATCGAGGTTGAGTATGCGAGCAACGGCAAGCTGAAGCTTCCCGCTGACGCCTACGTCACCGCCGTGATCAAGTCCGATTCCAACGGATATTTCGCCTATGCCATGCCGAAGGCCGGCTGGTGGGGTTTCTCCGCGATCATGACCGGCGCGCGCAAGATGCAAGGCCCCGATGGCCAGCAGGTGCCGATTGAGGAAGGCGGACTGATCTGGGTCAAGACGATCGACATGCGCTGACACGTCGTCCCGGCAGCCGCGGGGCGAACAGACGTTGGCGCGGCCGCGACCGCCCGATCGACGGGAGGTTGCGACAAACCGCATCGTCGGCTCAATCTCGATTGGGCGCGATAAACATGCATGCTATGCCATGGGCGATGGGACCGGCGGCGACCGTTTCGTCGATCCGACGCCAAAAGGGGGTCCGTTTGCTAAGTCGTGTCATCCTAGCGGCCATGGCCATGCTTTTGGCACTCCGCACATCGTCTGCCGCCGAAGGCGTCTGGCTAGGCCCGAACGGCGGCATGATGATCGACGCCGGTTCGTTTCATATCGAACTTCTGGTCAAAAATACTGAGTACCGGTTGAACATCTATGATCATGTCGACAAGCCCGTGGCGGTGGCACAGGCCACCGCCGTCCTCACCGTCATGGTCGGGGAGGAAAAAGAAAAGCTATCCATGCAGCCGGTCGGCCCCAACAGCCTCGCCGGGCAGGGCGCCATGAAGCGGTCCGGGGCGGCGAAAGTGCTGGTCCTTCTGCGCGTGCCGGATCAGGCTTCGGCCATCGCGCGGTTTGACGTGCCATGATGCGCCGATGGAGGCAGACGATCGCTGTCGGGGTGGCCATTATCCTGGCGTCGGCGCCGCCCGCGCTTGCGCATGTCCTGAAGGTCTTCGCCGAGGTGACCGGCGGTGTGATCGTCGGACAGGGTTATTTCAGCGGCGGCAGTTTTCCCGCGAACCAGACGGTCGACATATTTGGGCCAGGTCGGCAGAAGGTCGGGCAGGTCATGACCGATGCCCAGGGCAAATTCAGCTTCAGGCCAACCAAGCGGCAGAACCACACCTTCGTCATTGAAGCCGGCGAAGGCCATCGCGCCGAATGGACCGTCGAATCGGACGAATTGCCCGCCTCGCTTCCCGCCAGATAAGCTCGCTTCCCGCCAAATAAGGCCATCATGCACACGCAAATCGTCAAACCCGCGACCGGCCGTTTTGAAGGCGCCTATCTGCTGTCGACCTGCGTTGCCATTCTCGCGATTTGCGGCAGCCTGATCTTCCTGCGCCAGACCAGATTGGAAGTGATCCCGCTGCAACCCCACCAGATCAGTGCGTTCTCGGATCTCAGCAAGACCGAACAGGGACTCTTCAACGATCTCTACGCGGCGGGCCTGGAGTTGCAGACGGTTTATCGTGACAGCCGCACCTGGCTTTCCGTCGACGATCTGGTGGATATTGCCATGCCGCCCTTCATGCAAACCGCGCTCAGTCAAAAACAGGGTGGCCACAAGTGGAGCGCGGTGGCGTTCAACGCCGCGGACACAACGGCGATGGCATATCTTGGCAGGTCCGCCCGAACCGCGGAAGCGCGGTCCTTCCTGTTGGTCATGACCCAGGGCAAGCAGCGTGAAGCACGGGAAACTGGTTTCACGATCTGGGTCAACACTGACGCGGTGGCGACGCTCAAGGCGATTGACCCACCCGCTCTGTCCGATAGCGGCTGGCGGGAGGCAGTTGCGTTGAAGGGTGAGGAAGCCCAGCGCGGCGCAACGCAGGGAAAAGCCCAATGAAGCTGTCCAGGCGCACCACCATCGCGGGTCTGGCGCTGGCGGGCGTCCCAACCCGATCGGCGCGTGCCCAGAAAAAATTGCGCGTCGGTATCACGCTGCACCCGTATTACAGTTGGGTCGCGAATATCGCCGAGGACAAGGTGGAGATCGTGCCGCTGATCAAGGCCGGTTTCGAGGTTCATAACTACGAACCACAGCCCGACGACATCAAGCGCGCGGCGGCCTTGGATGTGCTGGTCATGAACGGTATTGGCCATGACAGCTTCGCGCTGAAAGTGCTGGACGCGGCGGAGGTTCGCGACAAGGTCAAGCTCATCTTCGCCAACCAGGGTGTCGCGCTGATCCCGACGTCGGGCAATACCGGAGAGGCAAAACTCTACAACGCCCACACGTTCATCGCGATCACCGCGGCGATCCAGCAGATCTTCAACATCGCGACGGACCTGGGGAAAATCGACCCGGAAAACGCGGAATTGTACCGCAAGAATGCCCGTGCCTACGCGGCCAAACTGCGGAAGCTGAAAGCGAACTACATCAACAGGTTGACCGGCGTGGATGGCAAGTATCTGCGGGTCGCGACCATCCATGGCGGCTACGACTATCTGATGCAGGAGTTCGGTCTGAATGTCGTTGCGGTGATCGAGCCCGCCCACGGGCTGATGCCCTCGGCCAGCCAGCTGAAGGACACGATCGACCGGGTGCGTTCGCTACAGGTCGGCGTTGTGTTCAGCCAGATGATGTTCCCCGACCAGTTCGTCGAAACGATCAAGCGTGAAACCGGCGCCAGTATCTACACCTTGGTCCATATCACCGAAGGCGAATACACCACGCGAAAATTCGAGGAAGGCATCGAATACGACATGAAGGTGATCACCGACGCGGTGCTCGCAGCCCAGGCCGCCGGCCAGAAGGCCCCGCAATGATCCGAACGACCCGCACCCAGGGGCCAAGTATCAGTCTGACCAATGTAGGCTTGAGCCTTGCCAGCACGCAAATCCTCCATTCCGTCTCCTTCGCTGTCGAGCCTGGACAGATCCATTGTATTATCGGTCCCAACGGCGGCGGGAAAACCTCGCTGATCCGTTCCATCCTCGGGCAAATGCCGCATTCCGGCGAAATTCGCATCGACTGGCCGGCCGGGCGACGGACCGGCTATGTGCCACAGATTCTGGACTTCGACCGCGACCTGCCAATGACCGTCGATGATTTCATGGCGATAAGCAGCCAGGACATGATGGCGGTCTTCGGCCTGTCCAGGCGCATTCGGGCATCCGTTGACGAAGCGATCGAGATGGTGGGCCTGCGCGACAAGCGACGCCGTCGCATGGGGGAGTTGTCGGGCGGGGAACGCCAACGCGTGCTGTTCGCTCAGGCGCTGATCCCGTTCCCCGATCTTCTCGTGCTGGACGAACCGCTGGCTGGCGTCGATGGCGCCGGGGCGGAAATTATCTCCAATCTGGTCATCGATCTGCGCGATCGCGGGGTGACGGTGCTATGGATTCATCACGATCTGGCCGAGGTTAAACGGATCGCCGACAAGGTCACCTGCATCAACCGGTCGGTGACCTTTTCCGGCCCGCCGAGTGAGGTCCTGACACAGGATCGTATCCTCGACGTGTTCTCCCCCGCCGTCGAACGGAAGCCGGCTTTGGTATGACCGGGCTGTTCGCACCGCTTCGCGCGGAGATCCAGGCGCTAGCCGCCGCCGGCACCATCCCTGATGCGTTCCAATATGCCTTCGTGATCAACGCGCTGATTTGTGCCTGCTTCATCGGCCCGATCCTGGGCGGCGTCGGCACGATGGTGGTGACGAAACGTCTCGCCTTCTTCTCCCAGGCCGTCGGACAAGCCGCCCTCACCGGCGTCGCGCTCGGCATCATTCTCGGCGAGCCGCTGACCGCCCCCTATGTCACCCTGTTCGGATTCTGCATCCTGTTCGGACTGGTGCTCAACTTCACCAAGAACCGGACCAAGATGTCCACCGACACCTTGATCGGTGTGTTCCTGTCGATTTCCATGGCGGTTGGCGCTAGCCTGCTGATCTTCGTGGCCAGCAAGATCAATGTGCATATCGTTGATCAAGTGCTGTTCGGATCGATCCTGACGGTCAACGACCTGGATATGACCATCCTCGCCGTCATCTCGGCGATCGTCTCGGTGCTGGGCATCGCGCGCTTCAACCGCATGCTGATGGCCAGCTTCAATCCCCAGCTTGCCCATGTGCGTGGGGTCAATGTCGCGTTTCTCGACTACCTGTTCATCCTGATGATTACCGTCATCACCGTGGCCTCGGTTAAGATTATCGGCGCCATGCTGGTGGAGGCGCTGCTGCTGATACCCGCGGCCGCTTCCCGCATCGTGACCCGATCGATCCGTGGGTTCTTCATTTGCACCATCGTGATATCGACGTTCAGTTGCGTGATCGGGATCATCGCACCGATGCTGTGGAACCTGCCGCTGCCGTCCGGCGGCTCCATCGTCCTGGTGGCCGCGATCTTCTTCTGTCTCGCGACGTTCACCCGGTTGTTCCGTCGTCAGGCGATGTAACCCCGGAGACCATCGCGATGCCCGCACGCCATTTGCTGAACCGCCGACGCGCCCTGGTGGGCGCGGCGACGCTGCCGACGCTGGTTGTCCTGCCGGCGATGGCCGCCGACAAACGCCTGATCATGACATCGCTACAGGCAACCTATTCCATCGCGCACGCCCTGGCGAAGGATACCGCGATCGAGGTGCGCCCCGGCTTTCCCGCCGATGTCGGCATGGACCAGCAGACAGCCTATCTCGCGAAGCGTCGGCGTGCGGATTTCATCGGTTCGGCGCAACAGGCTGATGCCGTGATCGCGATCCGCCGTATATGGGATACCGATCCGCTCTACCCCGCCGTGCGGGCGCAGAATATCCGGGCGATCGAGATTGACGCGTCGACCCCCTTCGCGCCCGAAATGGCCGGCGTGGCCTTGCTCGAAACCACGAAAAAGACGGGGGAGGAGATTTCGCGTGGGATATCCCCCTATATCTGGCTCAGTCTGACGAACGCGATCCGGATGACCGATATCGTGGCGTCCGATCTTCGCCGCCTGAGCCCGCCCGACGCGACGACGATAGACCGCAACCAGCAACAATTCCGCGGCGAGATTCTGGCCCTGCGGGTTCGGTTCGAGAGCCGGCTGGCGGATATCGACGCCTCCGCCGCCATCCTGCTGAACCAGGAGTTTCGGTATCTGCTGGCGGATATCGGTGTGGACGTGGCGGCCAGCTTCGCCAAGAGCGACTTCGACTGGACAGAGACCGATATTGCCACTTTGCGGGACACGATCGGGAAGACTGGCGCGCGCGCGGTCATCGCCGCGCAACAGCCCAAAGCCTCGATCGTGGCCGCTATCGCCGCGTCAGGGGGCCGGTTGGCGATCCTCACTCTGATGGATCCCAGTGTCGGGACGGCGGACGGACAACTCGACCCGAACGGGTTTCTGACAGCGACGCGCGCTAATCTGGATGCGTTGCTGGCGGTTCTGGCCAACTGATCAAAAGGTTTCCTGTTCCGACAACTGGCCGCGGAATGTGGCCAGGTGATCCAGCGCCCGTTGTCCGACTTTCAGAAACAGCAACGGGGTCACGACGGCGTCCAGCAATGTCGCACTGATCAAACCACCGAAGATCACCAGGGCGACAGGGGAGAGAATCTCCTTCCCCGGGGCGCCGGCATCGACGATCAGCGGCAGCAGCGCGAAGCCGGCCGCTGACGCGGTCATCAGCACCGGCGTCATGCGATCCAGGCTGCCGCGAATGATCGTGTCCCAGGAAAACGGTGCGTCTTCCCGAATGATCAGATTGAGGTAGTGGCTGATCTTCAGGATGCCATTGCGCGTGCTGATCCCCGCCAGCGACACGAACCCGACCATGCTCGCGATCGACAGCGGCTGGTCTGCGAGACTCAGCGCCAGGACGCCCCCGACCAGCGACAGGGGAACCCCCGCCATGATGATCAGGCAAAGCGATGCTGAGCGATACCGCGTGTAAAGCACGAGATAGATCAGCGCGAGCGAGCCGCAGAACAACACCATGATCTTCTGGCCGGCGGCTTCCTCGGCCTGGAACGTGCCTTCCATCGAGGTCGAAAACCCCTGCGGCAGGTCGATGGTCGCCAGGGTTGCCCGCATCTCGGCGATAATCCGGCGCATATCGCTGCCATCGGTGTTGGCGAGGATCACCAACCGGCGGCGGCCATTGTCGCGCATGATCTGATTGGGGCCGTCGGTGCTGACCACCGTCGCCATGATCCGCAGCGGAACCCGGCCGGCCGGCGTCTCGATCAACATGTTCGAAAGGCCCTGGAAGCGTCGGTCACTGTCATCGAGGCGCACCAGAACGTCGTAACGCCGGACGTCCTCTATGACTTGTGACACGACCTTGCCGTTCGACAGGGTTTCGAGTTCCAGGGCCACTTCCGCCGGCGTGGTGCCGTATAGGCGAGCACGTTCCGGGTCGACGCTGACGCGGATTTGTGGGACCCGGGTTTGCTTTTCAAGCTGCAGATCGACAAGACCGGGAATCGATGCCAGCCGGCGGCGCAGCTTCTCCCCTTCCGCGACCAGCAGGTCCAGATCGTCCCCGAACAGCTTCAGCGCGATCTGCGCACGGACACCGGACAGCATGTGATCAAGCCGGTGCGAAATGGGTTGGCCGATATTGATCGATGCGGGAAGGATCGCAAGCTGGTTGCGGATGTGCTGAACGATTTCTGTCCTGGAACGGGATGACGGCTTCAAATCGACATCGATTTCCGCGGCATGAACGCCTTCGGCATGCTCATCCAGTTCGGCGCGTCCCGTCCGTCGGCCGACCGCGGTCACCTCCGGCACTTGCAGCACCCGCCGTTCAGCCAGCGCGCCCAGCCGGTTGGATTCGGACAACGACATACCGGGATTGAAATACATCCCGATGGTGAGCGTGCCTTCGTTGAACGGAGGCAGGAACGAGCGCGGCAGGGATATCAACAATGCAAGGGAACCGAGGACCAGCACGATAGAGCCGGCGAACACCAGACGCTGGCGCGCCAGCGACCAATCCAGCAAAGCCTGGTTCCAGCGCTTGCACCGCCGCACCAGCCACGACTCATGGTCGGCCAGCCCCTTCATGTTCGGCAGCAGGTAAAACGACAGAACGGGAATGACGGTCATCGACGTCAGCAGGCTGGCAAGCAGCGCGACGATATAGGCAAGTCCGAGTGGAACGAAGAGACGCCCCTCCATGCCGGACAACGCGAACAGCGGCACGAAGACCAGAACGATGATAATGGTGGCATAGACGATGCCGGAGCGGACCTCGGACGATGCATCGGCGATCACGCCGATCACGGGACGCGGCCGTTCAAGGCGAGCATTCTCCCGCAGGCGGCGGAGGATGTTCTCGACATCGACCACGGCGTCGTCGACGAGGATGCCGATGGCGATTGCCAAGCCCCCCAGCGTCATGGTGTTGATCGTCATGCCCAGGTAGTGAAACACGATCGCTGTCGTGAGCACCGAGATCGGGATGGCGATCAACGAGATTGCCGTCGTGCGGACGTTCATCAGAAAGAGATAGAGCGCAATTGCAACGACGACGGCGGCCTCGACGAGAACCTGCTGGACGTTGTTGATCGCGGTCTCGATAAAATTGGCCTGTTTGAACAGGATGTTGTCGATCTTCACGCCGGCCGGCATCGTGCGCGCCATGTCGCGGAGCGTGGATTGCAATTTCTCGGTCAATTGGATGGTATCGCCGCCCGGTTGCTTCTGCACGGACAGGATGATAGCCGGATTACCCATGTAGCCGGCCTCGCCACGCTTGTGCTTGGCACTGAAGGACACGTCCGCGATCTGCCGCAGAAGCACGGGTTGCTCGAACCGGTAGGTCACCACAAGGTCGCGCAGCACCTCCAATTTCGAGGACTGGTTGACGTTACGGATCAGAAATTCGCTACCGCTTTGGTCCACATAGCCGCCGCCGGTGCGGATGCCGAACGCGGTAATCGCACGCTCCATCTCGTTCACCGAGATGTCCAGCAGAGCCATCAGATCGGGCCTCGGGGTCACGCGGAACTGTCGGCTCTCGCCTCCGATCGGGATCACCTGGGCTACGCCGGGGATCGACATCAGCCGAGGACGCAGCGTCCAATCGGCCAGTTCCCGCAGCAGGAAGGGATCGATGCCCTCTCCCACCATCGCGATGAGCATGATCTCGCCCATGATGGACGTGAGCGGCCCCATCTGTGGTTCGGCCTTCGCGGGCAGACGTTCCCGCACCAGCACCAGGCGTTCGGCGACCTGCTGGCGGTTGCGGAAAATATCGGTTCCCCAACGGAACTCCACGTAAACGATCGACAGGCCGATGCTGGATACAGACCGAACGCGTTCGACGCCCGCCATGCCGTTCATCGTCGTCTCGATCGGGAAGGTGACAAGCCGCTCGACTTCCTCCGGCGCCAACCCATCGGCTTCGGTGATCAATGTGACCGTGGGACGGTTAAGGTCCGGGAACACGTCGACCGGCAGATTTTGGGCCAGCGAAGCCCCGAACACTACAATGATCATGGCGGCCAGCAACACGAACAGACGGTTCGCGAGGCTCAGTCGGATGAGCGTGTTGAACACCTAGCGAATCTGGCCGAGGAGCCCGGCGCCGTCGACGACGATGCGTTTACCGGGGGCCAGGCCGGCCAGAACCGCGACGTTGGATCCATCTATGATTTCGCTGCGAATGAGGATCGGAACAAAGCGTTCGGCTGTCACATGTTCGAATACGATCGCCTGCCCGGACGCGGTCGTCGTGATCGCCTGCTGGGGCACGAGCACGGCCGTCTGGCTTGTGCGTCCCTGGATGAAGACGTTCACCGGGCTGCCGACAATCAGCCCGGCATCGGGTTTGTCGATCCTGAAGTTCAGTGGGATCGCCTGCTGGCGCAGTCGCGGTGCTCTGCCGATGAAGCTGAGTGTGTAGGTTTTGCCGTTATCCGTAATCGCCTTGGCGCCGGCGATATTGTTCACCACATCCATGTCGAAGGCAGCGGCTTCGACCCAGATCCGATTCGGATCGATCACCTCGAACAGGATGTCCTTGGCCTCGACGATCTGTCCGGCCAGGACGTTGCTGATCGCGATTACCCCGGTGGCTGGGCTCCGCAGTGGAATCCGCAGCGTATCGCGGTCGTTCATTACCAGCGAAATGCCGTCCTTCCGCTGCTGGAGGCTCATGAGATCGAGCTTGATGGTTTGCAAATCCCTTTGCGACAGGGACGGGATCGTGCCGGCAGCGGCCTGGTCCGCGGTTTCGGACAACAGGCGGAGTTCCGCGTCGATCTGGCTGACCTGCTGTTGGATATTTGCGTTGTCGACCGGGTTCACGATCGGGACAACCGTGCAGACGACCTGGCCGCGGGTGACGTGTTGACCGACAACGAACAATCCGCCGTCGCCCGCGTCGATCCGGCCCTGAATCCCGGCCTGAATGCGTCCGCTGGCCGTGGGGTCGGCGATAATGCGGCCGAAGACCCGTGTGGTTCTGGCAATTTCGGAACTGGCAACGGCGATCGTGCGGATCGCAAGCACGCGCTGCGCCGCCTTGGGAATAAAAAGAGAACCATCGGCCAGGCGGCGCGGGCTGTCGGCCGGTTGGTTGTCCGCGGCGACATCGGTTGTAACGCCGTCAGGGCCGTGGTTGTGCCCGGGGCCGGATGGCATGGCCGAGGCTGGACTGACCGACGCAGGGCTTACTGATGCGCCGACCAGCGCGATCAGCAGGGCGGCGGCGGTCGTCGCTCGATTAGGCGCATCTCCGCTCGATGCGAGGGCCGCGGGAGAGCGGCGACGCATCCATCGCCAGAATCTTGCCAGCATCCGAAGCAGCAGGGTCGCGAACACACCGCCGACGAACGCAAGCAGGAGGCCACCACGCGCCTTCCACTCGGCCCAAAGATTTGTCATTACCGGTGTGACGGGGGGAGTAACCACGGTCGTACCCAGCAGGTCCGTTCGATTGCCCGCGGTGACGCTGATGATAAGGTCGTGCGACCCCGGACGGCTCAACCATTTGGCGTCGGCCCAGTACAGTCCTGGCTCGACCTCTTTTAGTGTCAGAGAGCGTCCGGATGTCCCGACATCAATGTCGAATATGGCGCCCACGATGGGTTCGTTGGTTTTCAGATCGTCGAGATAGATCAGGATCCCGCCCGCTTCGATGAGGCCAAGCAATTCGAACTCGGTGCCACGTGCCTCAAGCCGGGGCGCGAGGAATTGCGCCAAGGCCGAGGTGGCAGGGCATGCCAACGCCAGACAAATCGTGAGGACCATCTGGATATGGCGTCGGGTTGGAAAATGCGGTGACGTCATGGCGGACCATGTCCTCGGGTCAAAGGAATGCCTCAAACGACGTTGGAGGGATCCCGAATTCGCCGACGAACGGATAACTGAGCTTCAGGACCACCAGCAACACAGACATCGTCAAAGCCGCAAGCAGCGAGGACATCAAGATCGGTGTCCATATGTTAGCACCACCGAAAAACCATGGAAAAATGAGCGATGCCGAGGCTCCGAGGAGTGCCACGCCCCAAAGCATCGGGTTCAACGATCCTCCGCTCAGTCGTATTCGATGCTGCCGGTTCTCCCGGATCGGGAGAAATGAGTTGATCGAATTCTCCATAACGAACCGTTCCCGGTCGGTCACAGGCTGCATCGCCAGAAATGTGTACATAAGGTTATCGAGCGCTACCCCGGCTTCCGGACTGCCGCGGCCAAGGCGGAGTTGCGGCCATTCCACCTCCACGACCGTGCGTGCGTAGTCTTTCAGACGATCCCGCACGTTTTCACGCGTGGTTCGGGGTAAAGCCACCGCAAGCCGGTCGATCTGTGTGAGCTGTGTGACTTCCAGGTCGATGAACAACCTGGTTTGCTCGTATTGCTGGTAGACACCGTACAGCAGCAAGCCAAGATACCCGGCAAAGACCGACGAGAGGAACGCGAACTTGAATCCGCCCAGAAGGTTATTCTGGATCAACTCGGTCGCGAGGTAAACGTTGTTGACAACGATTGTGCCGACGACGGCTATGAAGATACCACCACCGACCATTATCACAGCCGTAAACCAGAGCGGCTGGGAAGCGAGCCAAAAGAATATCGACATTAATCTCTCATCGTGACGCGCGACCTTGTGAACCCTGGGACACGCGCGGACCATGTCCGGTGCGCCCCCTGGGCAATTTTGTGCTCAAGCTGGGCAAGTCCCCAAATTTCATGAGTTTATCGAGGCCCGGTGGGGTTATGGCTGATTGAGGTTGCCAGGGCAAATACTCCCCCGGGCCGGGCGCTTGTGCCCACCTGTCCCCGCCGATACCCTCGCCCCAACATAACACATAGTTCAGGGAGGGAGCATCCATGCGCCTCGCGGGAAAGGTAGCCATCATCACCGGCGGGGCCGCCGGCATGGGGGAGGCGACGGCGCGGTTGTTCGCGCGTGAAGGGGCCAAAGTCGTCATCGCCGACATACTCGAATCCGAGGGCACCCGGATCGCCGGGGAAATCGGGCCGGCGGCGCGCTTCGAACGGCTCGACGTCACCGACGAAGCGGGGTGGGAGGCGGTGGTGGCCTCGACCGTCCGCCATTTCGGCAAGCTCGACATCCTGGTCAACAATGCCGGCATCTCGGGCAATTCGGTCGCCGACCTGTATTCGACCGAGGGATGGCACCGCATCATCTCGATCAACGCGACCGGCGTGTTCCTCGGCACCAAATACGCGGTGAAGGCCATGCTCGGCAAAGGGGGCGCGATCGTGAACATGTCCTCGATCAACGGCTTCGTCGGCAGCGAGGGCGCGCACATGGCCTACCACGCCTCCAAGGGCGGGGTGCGGATGATGACCAAGGTCGTCGCCGTACAGCATGCAAAGGATGGCATCCGGTGCAACTCGGTCCATCCCGGCACCATGCCGCCCATGCGCACCGCGATCCGATCCCGCGATCCGCAGATCCGGGCGGAGCGGATGAAGACGATCCCGATGGGGCGGGCCGGTGAGGTGGAGGAGGTTGCGAACGCGGTGCTGTTCCTGGCGTCGGATGAGGCGTCCTACATCACGGGCACCGAACTGGTGGTTGATGGGGGCGCCATCGCGATCTGAGGTCGGACGGAAGGTGGCGCTGTGGAACTGCTTCGCCGATCGTTCCCAAGCGCTTTCGCCTGGCGCCGTGGTGGGTTGGAGCTAGCAGGCCCTGGGCACAAATCGCGATCGGCTTGGTTGGTGCCCCACGCTCGCCGGTGGCACAATGACCAGCGGATCCACAGCCAGGAACCGCCTTCATGTCCCAGGGTGTCTGCGCCAATTACCTTGGACCTCCGACCGAAGGAACTCGTCCGATGCCTGCGCCGAACGGAACTTGGCCAGGATATGACGACCAGCCATGCGGGCGTCCGCTTGTCGCAGGTGAGGTTCGGTGTCCGCATTGCACGCGGCTCCGTCACTCCTGGTGAAAAAAGAGCGATTAGCGCGGGAGGTGTTGTAGCAAGCGTTCTGATCTCCTTCGGGGTCGGTGCCATCACCAGGGGCGCGGCCCACCCGAAGATTTGAAGGTAAGTTTTCGTACTGTCTGGATTGCTCCGACTCGCTCGCAATGACGACGTAGTGGGCCTGCTGGGGAGCGGCCTCCGACAAGGCCTGAAGCCCTCCCGTCAGTGTGACAAGCAATGTCACGATCTGACATCGGAAACCGGCTCGCCCGTCAGCCGGCGTTTAGCTTCGCCTGATAGCAACATTCCGAACGCACGGCTGTATCGACGCGCCATCCCGCGCACGCCGACCGCCGCGGCCGTCCCATGAACTCGCTGATCGCCAGGTCCGGCCAGGACCGCCTTGGTGCCGCCTCGAAAATCATGGAACGCATGCAGGTCTAACGCCTTGGTTGACGTGGCATTGGACGGCGACCAAAACCGGCCGTCGATAAGACAGTGTTGGGAAAGGTCCCATTCAATGGAATTGGGTGTCTATCACGAATTTCCGGTGCTGCCCGGCCGCGGCCAGGCCGCATGCTTCGCCGCGGGGTTCGACATCGTCGACGCCAGCGAGGAATACGGCCTGGACGTGATGTGGCTCGCGGAACTGCATTTCGACAAAGCGCGCGCCCTCTCGGCCAGCCCGCTGGTCCTCGGTGCCGCGATCGCGGCCCGCACAGAGCGGATCAGGATCGGAACCAGCGTGCAAGTGCTTCCGTTGGCGAACCCGCTTCGCATCGCCGAGGAAGCAGCGACCCTGGACCACATATCCAAAGGCCGGCTGATCTTCGGTATCGGCCGTAGCGGCGTCGTGAAGACCTACGAGGCGCTGAACATCGCGTTTTCCGAAAGCAAGGAACGCGAAATTGAGTGTCTGGAGATCATCCAGCGCGCCTGGCAGGAGGACAATTTCTCCTACAAGGGCAAGTTTTACGAGATCGACGACGTCACGGTCGTTCCGCGGCCGGTGCAGCAGCCGATGCCCGAAATCCGCATCGCCGCCGCAAGCATCGAGACATTCCCCGCGGCCGGCAAAGCGGGCCAGGGTCTTTTCCTGTCCGTGCGGCACGAGGACGCGCGCATGTTCAAGCAGAACATAGACGTCTACCGCAAAGCCTGGACCGACGCCGGCCATCCAGGGGAGGCACCCGTCTATCTCCGCTGCCCCGGCTTCGTCGCCAAAACCGATGCGGCGGCGCAGGAAGCCTACGGGCCGACTCTCATGCGCCATTTCCAGAACCAAAGCCGCCTGCTCGCCGACTCCGCTCGGCGGCAAAATACCCCGCCGGACCACGCGCGTTGGAAAACATCGCAGCGCCTGACTGAAATCACGCTCGAGGAAACCTTGCGCGGTTCGGTTTTCATTGGTTCGCCCGATACAGTCGTGGGGAAGTTGAAAGACCTGCAACGCGACATCGGGCTGTCGGGCGTGCAACTGGAAACGAATTGCGCGGGCCTGGCCGATCACGCGGCCGAGCGGGAGGCGATCCGGCTTTTGGCGCGGGAGGTCAAATCCGCGTTCGGTTGAGTGCGGCTTCGAGCCTCTCGGATCGAGGCCTGCAGAGCCGTATCGGTGCGGGGAGGGCGGGCGTCGGTCTTGGTTTGCCCCTGTCGGCGGTTCGCCGCCACCGGGACGCGGTATCGGCTGGGTGGGTATCGAGAGATGCCGCGCCATAACGGTTGAACCGGCGGCACACGCCCCCGCAATTTAACGGGAGGCGGGTGAATCGATCAGGGAGATTCCGCGAACGCTTGCTAGAAGATGATCGTCGAAGTTGGGGCACCGGTAAGACATGTGCCCCCGTTCCTGCCATCGGTCCCGCCTGGGTGACCTGACACTTCAGGTGTATGCGCGCGGTGGCCCAACAATCGGGAGTCCAATATGCCGTTCTATGAAAAAGGTAATGTCCGTATCCGCTACGAAGAGACCGGCAGCGGCTTTCCGCTATTCGTCGTCCCGGGCGGCGGGCTGAATTCACGAATCGCCAACTGGCCCAATGCCGTGATCAACGCGATGGCGGCGTTCAGCGGCGAATTCCGCTGCATCACGATGGACCAGCGCAACGCCAATGGCGGCGAGTCGAGCGGTCCAATCCCGGCCAGCGACCCATGGGGTGCGTTCGCGGACGACCAACTCGGGCTGATGGACCATCTTGGCATCGATAGGTTCTTCTTCATGGGCTACTGCATCGGCGGCTGCTTCGCCATGAAGCTGCTGGAACGCGCGCCGGACCGGGTCGTGGGCGCGATCCTGTGTCAGACGGTCGGCCATCACCCGGACCATCCGGATTACATGTTCAACTCCGGTCGCGATGTATGGGCGCCCGAATTCCTCGCCCGCCGACCGGATGTCGATAAATCTGAGATCGAACCGTATCTGCACCGTTTGTATCGGGCGTATCCGGATTTCGTCTACAGCGTGACCCGTGAGTTCGCGCAATCCTGCCCAACGCCAATCCTGGTCCTGCCTGACGACACGCCGGCGCACCCGCTGGTCACGTCGCGGGACGTCGCGGCGCTGGCGCCGAACGCGCGGTCGACCGCGTTCCCATGGCGAGCACCCCAGGAGATGCTGGACGCAACGACCCAGGAGGTGCTCGCATTCCTGCGCCAACATACGCCGCGCTGATGGGGCGGCCCAGGCCGGCGGCCCAAACGGGCTGCCGACCGGGACCGAACCGGAACCCGAAGCCAGCAGGCGCGTGACAGGCCGGGGTGGCTGTGTGGCTTGTCAGCGACCAAAAACCCGGCGACAAACCGATGATGCCGAGTGGTGATACCGCCGAATGGGAAATCCAGGCGAAGTACGGCATATTCACCACCTGAACGACAATGGCGCCTTACATCAAGCCAGACTTCGAGGAGACGTACATGATCACCAAATTTGACAGCTCCTATTTCGGCACCGTCGATATGGAGAAGCTGGGATACGCCGGCACGCCGATCAACAACCGGCATTACTCGCGGGAGGTGCTGGGGCAGGCGCTGCACAAGGTCGTCTCCTACGCAAAATGCATGGACGAGCGCGGCTTCGACACGATGTGGATGGCGGAACATCATTTCCAGCCGGAAGGGACTGAACTGATCCCGAACCTGCTGATGATGGCGATGCATCTCTGCGGCGTGACCAAGAACATCAACGTCGGTTGCGGCTTCAACGTCGTGCCCATGTGGCATCCGCTGCGCCTCGCCGAAGACTACGCGATGGCCGACATCCTGACCGGTGGGCGAGTGATCTTCGGCGTCGCCCGCGGCTATCACACCCGAGAGGTCGAGAGCTTTGGCGGCCCCCTGACCGATCAGGAAGCGAACCGCGCGATCTTCGAGGAAGGTGTCGACATCATCTTCAAGGCGTTCTCAGGCGAGCCGTTCTCCCACAAGGGCCGGTTCTACACGATCCCGCCCGAGGTGCCCTATCGCGGCTACACCCTGAAGGAAATCACGCTGGTCCCGGCGCCGGCGCGGTTGCCGGTCGAATGCTGGCAGCCGATCCAAAGCGGCTCGGACCGCGCGTTCGACTTCATGGCCAAGCACGGCATCAGCGGCGTGATTGGCGGTGGCTCCGCGGAAGGTGGCGCGGTCGACCGTCACATCGACGGCTTCCGTGCGGCCTATGCGCGCCGTGGTGTCCAGCTCGAACCCGGTGAACGCCTGGCACTCGGCTTTCAGTTCCACATCGCCAACAGCCGAGAGCAGGCGATCCGCGAAGCCGCCCCGCACTACGAAGAGAACATGAAGATGTTCGGCGAACTGCGGCTCGTGCGCGCGCTGACGGACCAGCAGATCGCGGCCATGCGCGATCCGTCGCTGGCCGGCTCGGTCAAGCTACCGAGGATCGAGGACGCCGTGGCCATGGGCGGCTTCCTGGCCGGCACACCCGCCGACATCATCGAGCAGCTCAAGGCCGTCGAGAAGCGCTACCCCGCGCTGAATCGCGTGGTCTGCGCGACACCGCTGGGCACGCCTCTCGCCATCCAGCTGGAGGATCTGGACCGCTTTTCGAAGGAGGTCATGCCAGCCTTCGGAGCCGGATCGAAGATCGCCGCGGCGGCACAATAAACGGCAAACCCGTTCCCCTCCGGGCCTGGCCCGGAGGGGGCGGATTTTTTCCGTGAGACCGATAACGCGACGGCATCCGATCGCCTTATGAAACGAGGCCGCCGACCAACGCGCACCGGAAACCATATGGCTGATTGCGGCCGAACGCGCACGCGCAAGGCCGAACCCATCGTCGTGCCGCTTGGTCGTCCGACCATGCGGACGTCGCGCCACCGACCCGAACCCGGACCGGCGACGGACGCTGTCGGACCATCAAGCGGGCGCGATGGGCCTACCCGCCGAACTGAAACACGCTCGCCGGTTCGTCCATGAAGGTCAGATCCCGCCGCAGATGGCCGGTCATCTCCTCCACATAGGGGGCGGTGGCGCAGAACTGCTCGAAATGCCGGTCGTTCAGGGTCAGACCGGCCCGCTTGCACAAACCCGCGAGCTCATCGCGGCGCGCCTGTCCCATCTCGGACCTGGCGGGTTCCGGCACCGGCGGTTGGGCGGCCGAAAACACGGCATCCGGGTCCAGGGGGGGGCGACGGCTCTTCCAGGGGGTGGCGGCCTCATAGGCCTGCGCGACCCGCAGCACGGTCGCGTCATCGAACGGTCGCCCGACCACCTGCATTGAAAGCGGCAGCCCGTCCGCGGTGAAGCCCACGCATTGCACCAATGCCGGCCCGCCGGTGACGTTGAACGGCGTCGTCACGGAATTGCGCTGCCAGAAATTGATCGTCCGCCAGGAATCCAGACGCGCGGCTGGGCCGGGGGCGGCGGTGATCAACACGTCGTATTTGGCGTAGAGCGGCGCCATTTCGGCGATCATCAACCGGCGCTGGCGGGACGCGCGCGTATAGTCGGGTCCCGAAATCAGCAGCGCGCCCAGGGCGCGCCCCAGGAAATCCTCTCCAAAATCGCCCAGACGCTCCCGCAGGACCGGTTCATGGACGGAGAACAACTCGCTCTCGGCGCCGGTAATCTTCACCGCGTGGTAGTCGGCGGCGGGGCGGATGCGCGCATCCTCCAGCACCGCTCCGAGGCCCCGCAGCACGTCGAGCGCGGCTTCCAGCGCGGCTTTGGCTTCCGGGTGGATCGGCACATCGTCCTCGTACAGGTGGCGCAGCACGCCGATCCGCAGGCCCTTGACACTGCCGGTCAAAGCGGCGCGGTAGTCGGGCACCGGCCGGTTCGCGCTGGCCGGATCGCCCGCGTCATGGCCGGCGATCGCTTGCAGCATGATGGCGCAATCCTCGACCGTCCAGGTCATCGGCCCGGCGTGATCGTAGCTGAAGGAGTTGGTGTAGACGCCGCGCCGGCTGACCAGCCCGTAGGTCGGTTTCAGCCCCACCAGCCCGCACAAGGCTGCCGGATTGCGGATCGACCCGCCGGTGTCGGACCCCAGCGAGCCCATCATCAGCCCCGCGGCGACCCCGGCGCCGGACCCGCTTGATGAACCTCCCGTGAAATGATCGCGGTTCCAGGGATTGCGCGCCGCCGGCCAGGCCAGGTCGAAAGACGGGCCGCCATGCGCGAATTCATGCGTGGACAGCTTGCCCAGCAGGATCGCGCCGCCCGCATAAAGCTTGGAGACCGTGGTCGCGTCGAATTCCGGCACGTAATTTTCCCGCGTGCGGGAATGGCAGGTCGTGCGGATGCCGGCGGTGCAATAGATGTCCTTCAGCGCGAACGGGACGCCATGCATCGGGCCGCGATAGTTGCCGGCCATGATCTCCGATTCCGCCTGGTGGGCCTGTTGCATGGCGTGGTCGGCGGTGACCAGCAGATAGGAATTGAGCTGCGGATCGATGGCAGCAGTCCGGTCCAGGAAATGCCGGGTCAGCTCCACGGGCGAGAGCTGGCGGCGCTGGATCAGGGCGGCGGCGTCGGTGATGGACAGATAATGCAGGTCGGTGGCGGGCGTGGCGTCGGGCATGGAAACTCCTGTCCGCTCGGGCGGGACAATGGCGGAGACGGTTCCTCGCGCCGCACACTGGACCGGCTGAGCCGGATGGGTGCCGCGCGGCCTGCAGCCTAGAGCCGCGCAGCGGACGCGCAAGAGGTTCGGCCGTCGGCTGGCGGATATTCCAACGACGGTGTTGGTCTGCATGGGGCGAGCCAATATCGCGGCATCGATCAGTCCAGATCTGACTTTTGGTATGACGGTAGGACGCTATCCGCGGGAATTGCGTCCGTCCAATTGTGCGGCGCCGCAAACTTCCGGAAGCCCGCGGCACCCCCCACCCTCGCCGAGGCGCACTATTCCGTGGCAAACCTCGGGAACGGGCTG
Organism: Asaia bogorensis; assembly: GCA_945871455.1. Classification (GTDB taxonomy): domain Bacteria; phylum Pseudomonadota; class Alphaproteobacteria; order Acetobacterales; family Acetobacteraceae; genus Rhodopila. The sequence goes on along the minus strand of CAMBXJ010000009.1, from coordinate 2,262 downwards.
GGTCACACCCAAGCCGACACGCTGCCTAATTTAGGGGAGACAAGACATGGCGACCGTAGAGACCCGCTCCGTCCGCCGTCGGGAAGACCAGCGCCTGCTGACCGGCGGCGGCAATTACGCCTCCGACGGCCGCGCTGCCGGCATGCTGGTGGCGATCTTGGTCCGCTCCCCGCACGCTCATGCGCGGATCGTCGGCATCGACACGGCGGCAGCCAAATCGGTGGCCGGCGTCGTCGCCGTCTATACCCACGACGACCTCACCGATGTTTCCCCCATCCCGGGCGGTCTCGGCTTTACTCGCCCGGATGGCAGCCCATCCGCCAAGACCCACCGGCCGCTGCTGGCGAAGGATCGGGTCCGGTTTGTCGGCGAATCCGTGGCCGCGGTCATCGCCGAAACCCGTGGTGCCGCCATGGAAGCGGCCGAAGCCGTCATGGTCGAGTATGCCGAACTGCCGATCGTCACCGATGTGCTGGAGGCGCAGACGCTCGGCGCCGCCCCGGTGTGGGACGAATTCCCCGACAATATCGGCTTCCTATGGAAGCGTGGCGACGTCGAAGCCACCACCGCCGGCCTGAAGAACGCCGCCCATGTCACGAAGCTGGACTTCACCGTGTCCCGCGTGACGGCCAATACGATGGAACCGCGCGGCGTCTGGGCGGAGATGGGGCCGGACGGAAGACCCGTCGTGCATGCCGCGCACCAGTCGCCGTTCAACCTGCGCAACGGCATGGCCAAGGACAATTTCGGCATCAAGCCGACCGATCTACGGGTCATTCCGGGGGATGTCGGTGGCTCCTTCGGCATGAAGTCCGGCGTGCATGTGGAAGAGGTCTTCATCACCTGGGCCGCGCGCCGGCTGAACCGCCCGGTGCGCTGGATTTCCGACCGCACCGAGGGTTTCCTGACCGACGAACAGGCGCGGGAGATGCATATCTCGGCCGAACTCGGCCTGGATGCGGATGGAAAATTCACCGCGCTGAAACTGCGCTGGGATTGCAACCTGGGCGCCTATACCTCCGGCCGTTCCGGTTGGGGCGTCGGCAATATCGGGGGCATCGCCGGCACCTATATCATCCCGGCCATCGCGGCGGAGGTCTGCGGCGTGATGACCCACACCGTGCCGACCGCGGCCTATCGCGGCGCCGGTCGTCCGGAAGCGACCTATGCGATCGAACGCCTGATCGACGTGGCCGCCCGGGAGCTTGGCATTTCCCCCTATGAACTGCGCCGCCGCAACCTGATCCCGCCGGATGCGATGCCCTACAAGACCGCGCTGACCTTCACCTATGACTGCGGGGAGTTCGAGGGAAACATGCAACTCGCCGCCGAACTGTCCGAACTGGATGGGTTCGAGGCGCGCCGGAAGGAGGCCGCCGATCGCGGCATGCTGCGCGGCATCGGCCTGTGCAATTGCATTGAGGTCGCCGGCGGCCCGTTCCTGCGCCCCGCCAAGGACCTGTCCACATTGCGGCTGCGGGAAGATGGCACCTTGGTGCTGCGGTCGGGCTCGATGTCGGTGGGGCAGGGGCTGGAGACGACGATGACCCAGATCGTCGCGGATCGCTTCGGCATCCCGATCGAGAACGTGATCTGGGAAGGCGGCGACACCGACCTGCTGCCCAGCGGCAAGGGCAACGGCGGGTCCGGCGCGCTGTGCATCGGCGGATCGGCCGTGATGCTGGCGGTGGACAAGGTGCTGGACACGGCGAAGAAACTCGCGGCCGAGGTGCTGGAAGCGGCGGTCGTCGATATCGAGTTTTCCGAAGGCAAATTCAGCATCGCCGGCACCGATCGGTCCATTACCCTGGCCGATGTCGGGCGCGCGGCGCATGACCCGAAGCATATCCCGCCGGGCGAGGAAGGCGGCCTGGTCGAATCCGGAGAATTCACCCCGACCGCGGTGACCTTCCCGAACGGCACCCATATCTGCGAGGTCGAGATCGACCCCGACACCGGCGTGACCGAGATCGTGCGCTACAGCGCGGTGGAGGAATTGGGCAAGGTGTTGAACCCGCTGATCGTCGCCGGCCAGATCCATGGCGGCGTGGTGCAAGGTGTCGGCCAGGCGCTGGGCGAGATCATCATCCACGACCCCCAATCCGGCCAGATGCTGACGGCGTCCTTCATGGACTACCAGATGCCCCGCGCCGACGAGTATCCGGAGTTCCGCCTGGCGACCAGAGAGGTCCCCACCAAGGTGAACCCGCTGGGCGCCAAGGGGGTAGGGGAGGCCGGCACGGTCGGCGCGATGGGCGCGGC
>CAMBXJ010000008.1 GCA_945871455.1 Asaia bogorensis | reverse complement strand
CCTCGATCCGCGACCACGACCTCCGGCGCCGGCCAAAGTCGTCGGATCGCCGCGAACACCGCGCATCCGGGCAGGACGAATTCCGCCCGTTCGGCCCCCACGCAGGGATGACGCGCCAGACCGTCCCGCCCCATGGCGCGCAGCGCGGTCAAGGCGGCGTCGGCCTGCCGGCCCGACAGCGCGACGCCATCCACGGCGGGACGCCGATAACGATCCAGGTTCAGTGCGACGCCGGCCAAGGTGGTGACCGTGCCGCTTGTCCCCAGCAGGCGCACCCCACCGTTGCGGATTTCATGCCCGATGCAATGGATCGCCTCGAAGGGGGCCAGGCGAGCGGCGACGTCGGCGACGATGGTTTCGAAGCCATCGGGGCTGAAACCGCTATCGCCCCAGCGTTCGGCCAGGGTCACCACGCCCACCGGCAGGGAATCATAGCCGATCAATTCGGCGCGTCCGTCCGTCAGGCGGACCCAGGCCAATTCGGTGGAGCCGCCGCCGATGTCGAACAGCAGAGCGCGCCGCCCTTCCCCGGCCAGCAACGGCGCGCAGGATTCCAGCGCCAGTTCGGCCTCCTCCCGGCTGGAGATGATGCCGATATCCAGCCCGGTCTCCTGCTTCGCGCGCAGCAGGAATTCTCCACCATTGGCGGCTCGTCTGCACGCCTCGGTCGCGATCGCGCGCACCTGGCGCACGGGCCGGCGTTCCAACCGGTCGGCACAGGCTTTCAACGCAACGATGGCACGATCCATCGCCGGGCGGCTGAGCTCCCCGGTATGGTGCAGCCCCTCCCCCAGTCGGACGATCCGCGAAAAACTGTCCAGGACCCGGAATCCGCCGCCGGACGGCACGCCAACCAGCATCCGACAATTGTTGGTGCCCAGGTCGAGCGCGGCGAAAGCCGAGCTGGCGCATCGACGCACGGGTTCCTGCCGCTGGGCGGCCGAGGCGAATTCGGGTCGGACCTGCTGCTGCATCATGCCTGCATTGTCATCCGGCGGTGCCAGCCGGGGCAAGCGCCGAATCTCGCGGACCCGCGGAGGGCGCGAAATTTTGCCTGCCTCAGATCGACCGGCACGCGTTTCGGGCCGCAAGCGATGCCGCGATGCCGGGCTGGACGCGTGCCCGGAAGGGCGTCACGCAGTCAATCCGTCGCGGGAGACATGCCATCCGCGACCGCCCTCCTGAAGCACTTGTCCCACCGCCTGCCCCGCTCGGCGTAGCAATTCGCGGATATCCTGCTCGTTCCCGACCGTCCGGCTTGCGATTCCGATCGACAGCGCCGGCACCTGGACGTTCCCGGACGCCGTCGATTCAGGCAGCGTCAACCGCCGCTCGCACAACACCGCCGCCCGTTCCGCCGCGGTCATATGATCCATGCCATCCAGCCACACGGCGAACTGGTTGGGGCCGACTCGGCCCACCACATCCGTCGGACGCACCATCGCGCGCAGCAGGGTGGCCACCCGGGTCAATGCCCAGTCGCCGGCATCGCGTCCGTGGCGCGCCATCAGCGGGTCCAGCCCATCCATGACGACCAGCATCAACGTGCCGGGGATGCGATCCAGGTGCAGACGCTCGATATGACGTTCCGCCTCATCCAGGAAATAGAGGCGGTTGGGCAACCCGGTCAGCCGATCCAGCCCGCTTTCGTCCGGACTATGTTCCAGAATGACCCGGATCAGGTTGGCGGCGGTCCGCACCAGGGCATGATCGCCGACCTCCCAGGGGACGGATGCGGGCGCCCGCCACAGCACAAGTCCGCCAGGTCGCCGGGGCGGCAGCACCCAGGGGAACACGATGACAGGACGACGATTGGGGCTGATGCCTTGCGCATATCGCCCATCCGCGCGCGCCAGCAGCGTCCCGGCCAGAATGAGCACATCGTCGCCTCCACGGCCGGACTGGTAGAGAAACACCACCCCGCGCTGAGCATCGGAACGGTCGATCGCGGCAACGCCTTCCAGACCCGCGGCCTGACACAGTTCCGCGAGTGCGTGTCCGATCACGGCAGGAGAGCGCTCGTCATCCATCGGTTTCTCCGGCCAGTCCACGATTTCGGCGCTGTGCCGCCCAATTCAACAAATCAGTCGAACCAAGATCGTCGCACAGATCGATGTACCGTAAAACCCGCCGGCCTGCCGGATCATGTTTCAGATTGCACGGAACAGTGCCCACCCGCACCGCCAACGGCCGCACGTCCGGCGACAGGGGGGCGGCGTGCGAGGGAACGGCGTGCGAGGGAGCGGGTACCATACAATTCCGCAGGGAACCGGCTATGCTGATGGTCCGATCGCGACATCGGGGTTTCGCCCGTCGCGCGACCGGGAACGCCAAAGCAGTGTGCTGGCGTTCCGCGCCGGGCGGTTCTGTCCTCCGGTTTCGGAACGCAGGCGCGAACATGGGAGGGTTGGGATGCGTGCGGTATGGTATGACCGTCAAGGGCCGGCCAACGAAGTCATCGTCACCGGCGAATTGCCGACACCCGATGCCGGCCTTGGCGAGGTGCGCGTCCGCCTGGAAGCGTCCGGCGTCAATCCATCGGATACCTATCGACGCCGCGGCGCCGTGCCCGCGGAATATCCTCGGGTCATTCCCAACAGCGATGCCGCCGGCGTGATCGACCAGGTCGGTGCCGGCGTGGCGGCAAGCTGGCTGGGCAAGCGGGTGTGGCTTTACAATGGCCAGCGCAACGGCCGTTGGATGGGCACCGCCGCCGAATATCTCGCGCTCAACGTGGACCTGGTTACGGAACTGCCCGACCATGTTTCGTTCGCCGAGGGCGCGACCCTGGGCATTCCCTGCATGACCGCGCATGGCTGCGTGTTTGTCGCCGGGCCGGTGCAGGGCAAATTCGTCCTGGTGACCGGCGGCGCCGGGGCCGTGGGGCATTACGCGGTGCAACTCGCGTCCTGGGCCGGCGCGACGGTGATCGCAACCGTCAGTTCGGCGGAAAAAGCGGACCACGCGCGCCGGGGTGGGGCCGCCCATGCGATCAACTACCGCACCGAGGACGTGGCCGCCCGCGTTCACGAAATCACGCGTGGGGAGGGTGTCGATCACGTCGTCGACGTCGATCTGGGCGGCAATCTGGCGTCCGTACTGGCATCGGTGCGCGACAGTGGCAGTATCGCCTATTACGCCACCAACGGCGCCCTGAACCCAGTGGTGCCACTGCGCCAGATCATGTCGAAAAACCTGGCGATCCATGGCTTCACCCTGCCCACCAGCCGTCCCGCGCAACGCAAGCGGGCACAGTCGGACATTGCCCGCTTTGTGGCCTCGCCGGGGCGCGTCCTGTCGGTGGACGGACGCTTTCCGCTGTATGAGACGGCTGCCGCGCATATGTCCGTGGAACAGGGCGGCAAGGTGGGCACCGTCGTCGTCGAGTGCGCGCGGTGAGCGGTCCCCACCGACCGGATGCAACCATTCATCGAGGATTGTGACGTGACCGAGACCCCAGTGGTGTTGATCGCCGGTGCCAATCGCGGCATCGGCCTGGGCGTAACGCGGGTGTTTCTCGCCCGCGGCTGGTCCGTCGTTGCGACGGCGCGCCAACCGGACCAGGCGTCCGCATTGCGCGCGCTGGCCGAACAGAATCCCGGGCGCGTGCGGATCGACCGCCTGGACATGAACGATCCGGACGGGATCGACGCGTTCGCCGCCGGTTTGGGGGATCTGACCCTGGACATCGTGCTGGTGAACGCCGGTGTCGCAGGGCCGGACCATCGCAGCGCGACCGCCGCGACGGAACAGGATATCGGCCGCCTGATGTTCACCAACGCCATCGCGCCGATTCGGCTGTCGCGTCGGCTGATGGACCGGATCCGGCGCGAAACCGGGGTGCTGGCCTTTACCAGCTCCGTCATGGGCAGCGTCGCCCTGAACCCTGGCGGGCATGAACTGTATCGGGCCAGCAAGGCCGCGCTCAATTCCCTGACCCGTGGTCTGCATGCCGAGATGTCCGGCCGCAAGGTCACGGTCCTGACCCTGCATCCCGGCTGGGTCCGCACCGACATGGGCGGCCCCATCGCGGCCGTCAGCGTGGAAGATAGCGCGGAGGGGATGGTCGAGGTCATGCTGTCCCAGCAAGGCGGTCACCGGCACCAGTTTCTGGACTATCTCGGCAAGGAGATCGCCTGGTAGGCGTAATCCCCGCCGGTTTGCGCTGTAAAAACCTCGGCCACGGCCCCTGCCCTGGACAGATCGCGCGCCGGACCCGCTTCGCTTTGTCAGCTTGCGCGATTGTGCCCACGAGGCCACTTTGAGCGCCAAACCCATGGAGTTTCGAGAATGAGCGACGCGCCCGAATACACGCCGCCCAAGGTCTGGACCTGGAACAAGGGCAGCGGCGGCCGGTTTGCCAATATCAACCGTCCGATCGCGGGCCCGACCCACGACAAGGAATTGCCGGTCGGGCGCCACCCCATGCAACTCTATTCGCTGGGAACGCCCAACGGCCAGAAAATCACCGTGATGCTGGAAGAGCTTCTGGTCCGCGGCCACGCCGGCGCGGAATATGATGCCTGGCTGATCCGTATCGGCGACGGCGATCAGTTCGGCAGCGGCTTTGTCGCGATCAACCCGAATTCCAAGATCCCCGCCCTGCTGGATCGCAGTGGACCGACCCCGATCCGGGTGTTCGAATCCGGCGCGATCCTGGTCCATCTGGCCGAAAAATTCGGCGAATTTCTGCCGACGGGAGCGGGCGCGCGCGCCGAATGCCTGTCATGGCTGTTCTGGCAGATGGGAAGCGCACCCTATCTGGGCGGCGGATTCGGCCATTTCTACGCCTACGCGCCCACCAAGATCGAATACGCCATCGACCGGTTTGCCATGGAGACCAAGCGCCAGTTGGACGTGCTCGACCGCCGGCTCGCGGAAACCGAGTTCCTGGCCGGGTCCGATTATACCATCGCCGACATGGCGGTGTGGCCCTGGTATGGCGGCCTGGCCAAGGGCCTGCTCTATGGCGCGGGCGAATTCCTGGCGGTGCACGAATATAAGAATGTGCAGCGTTGGGCCGATGCGATCGGCGCACGCCCGGCCGTCCGGCGCGGGCGCATCGTCAACCGCCTGCAAGGCGATCCCGCGGCGCAGCTGCATGAGCGTCACGACGCCAGCGATTTCGACACCAGGACGCAGGATAAACTGGCGCCCAAGACCTAACGCTATATTGCGCGGACAAAAACGCGACAGCGCGGTAATCATGCGCTGAATAAGGGGCCAGAGCGGTTTGCCGTTGCCAGTCAGGGTGAGGCCGCTCTGGTCGACCACCGGACTCCAGCGCGGTCGGTCGGTGCAACGTAGAGTGTGGATCGACCCGGACCGCGATGGTGGGTTCGTGCCGCCTGTTTCGGCCGGACCCACCGGTGCCCGCCCCTTCTGTCGTCGCCGAACGGCACGCGATCGGAAAGCCGAAAGCCCCCGATGGCCCCCGGCGGGGTGCCTGCCGCATACAGACATCTCCGGGTCGGAGAAAGATTTTCTCCGCGCAAACGCTATCCCTCTGCGTCCTCGCCGGGTTTGATCCGGCCCCCAGGCAGTGACGGCAGTTCTGATTACGGCGGAGCGAGGCTTTCTCTTCCGTCGAATTAGGCGTTGCCACGGGTTTCATCGCGCCGTTTTCGACCATGGGTGCGCGGATTTGATGTTCGAATCGGCGATCATTGGGATGGAGCAGGGATCCTGAGGCAAGGGGATCGGTGGTGTGTTTGCTTTTTGTTCTAGGCCGGACGCGATATCGGTGGCAAGCTATAAAGTGGATTTTCCTGGTAATATGCGGTTTTCAGGGTCAAAACCCTCGGATTTACGGTGTTTTGCCTGAAATTTGGGCGATGGTTAACAAAATTCCCGAATGGTTAATTTAACGCGAGGCGGGCTGTCAGCGTTTTTCGCCAAAGCTCAGATCCGAGTCTCGGATCGGTTTGTTAGCCTTTGATACAACACAGTTTAACAGCATTCTTGAGATTCTGCTTTAAATATTGATTTTTTGTAATCCGTTCCGGTCAGGCGCGGATACGGGGGGTTTTCGTTGCGAACCAATGCAGAAATCGGGGGGTATTGTTCCGGTTCCATGCAGTTAACCCTGCTGTTCATGATTGCCTGCGAATTGGGCAGACGCCTGCTTTCGAAACGGGTCGCACAGGCCAGGGCCTGGAGGAGCCGTTCGATCGGAATGTGGGCATGACAGCTTCGCGCCATAATGGTGTCCCGAACCAATGGGACTCTCCCGGACAGGCGAGGTGTCCTGGATAAGCGCTGCGATTCTCCACCACGAAGACACGAAGGGCACGAAGAAGCGAGGTTACGCCGGCGTCACCTGTGTTTTGGGTCGCCATGCCGACTGAAGCCACGCACTATCCAACAGATAGCGCTATAAGCGCCAAATAATTAGCCTATTCTCCATTGACGATATAATGTATATCTATAATATATATTTATCTATTTGAAGTAACCGACATCCGATCACCCGGAGACCAAATCCACCGCCGGCACCGGTCCGCCAGCCCCTTCTTCGTGCCCTTCGTGTCTTCGTGGTGGAAAATCGCGGAGTCGGGGTTCGTGGTGATCCAGTCCAATGGGACGATTCCGGACAGGCAAGGCGTCCTTCGTTGCGTCTTCGGTTTTTCACCGCAAAGACACGAAGACACCGCGGGCACGAACAACCAAGGTTACGGCCGAGCGCCGGTGAATGCTGTCGGGCCGACGGCGAAAGCGGGGATGCCAAAAGGTACGCGACAAGAGCCAAACGCGTCTCCGCTGAAGGGCGGCCCGCCAAATCTGTGAACGTCGTAGGTAGGCCAGGGTGGGCCTCGGCACAAGCGACACCGCGGACCCATTCCGGGTGGTGACCCTGGATCGGTCGGGTCAGAGCATGATCACGCGGGCGTTGAAGCGCAGGGGCGGGTCGGTCCCGGCCATGACGGTGAGGCCGGTGCATCGGTCATTCTTTCAGACGGCTGGTCTAAAAGCCGGTGAATCATGCGATCCAACCGATAGCCAGAGCGGTTTACCGTTTCCAGTCATGGCGAAACCGCTCTAGCCTCGCCGCAAATCAATCGCACGGAGTCCGGGCAATGTTCGACCCTCGGAAAGTGTTGATTCTCGGCCTGGCCCTATGGGCCGTCGTGACAACCCCCTGCCTTGCCGATGCGCAACGCGACCGCGGTGCCTATCTCGTCCGCGGTCTCGCCGCCTGCGGCAACTGCCACACCCCGAAGGATGCGGACGGCAAAGCCATCGCGGGCCAGGAACTGGCCGGCGGGTTTGTGATCGAAACGCCGGTGTTCCGTGCGGTGGCGTCGAATATCACGCCGGACCGGGAAACCGGCATCGGCGCCTGGACAGACGAGCAGATCGTCGACTCGATCCGCAACGGCAAGCGCCCGGACGGGTCGCTGATCGGCCCGCCGATGCCGGCCGAAATTTACCGCCTGATGTCCGATACCGATGTCAGGGCCATCGTCGCCTATCTTCGCAGTGTCCCGCCGGTGTCCAACAAGGTCGAGAAATCGACCTACAAGATGCCCCTGCCGGCGTCCTACGGCCCCACGGTGACCCATGTCCCCGACACGCCGCGCGCCAACACGGCCGCCTACGGCAAATACCTGACCGATATCGCGCACTGCATGGAATGCCATACGCCGATGGACCGGGGCGCGCTGGTCATCGGCAAGCTCGGTGCCGGGGGACGCATGTTGCCAGCCCTGCCGACCGGCGTGATCGAGACCAGCAACCTAACGCCCGCCAATCCGGACGGCATCGCACGCTGGACCGACGCCCAGGTGAAAACCGCGATCACCGACGGCGTCCGCCCGGATGGGCGCCAACTGGTGCGGCTGATGGCATTCGACTGGTACAGGCACACCGATCCGATCGACCTCGATGCGCTGGTGACGTATCTGCGGACCTTGCAGCCAGCCACTCCCTGAGTGCCGATCCGAAACTCGTCCGGCGATCTTTACCGTTCGTCCATCAATTTGCTGTTCTGTGGTGCGGTTCAATCCCACGGGACATAGCCCACCATGCACAGCCTGCTCGCTCGATTTCCGATCAGCCGTCGTCTTCACCTTGTAACGCTTATCACAGTTGCATCCTTGGCCGGCCTCCTGGTTTACGGCTACGTGGCAATATCAGAGCGCTTCGAACAAGATCGTATGAACCAGCTTCGCGCGATCACCGAAGTCGCAACGTCCATCGCCGCGGCCGACGAAGCGGCGGAACGCACCGGACGCATGACCCGGGAGGCCGCGCAGCGCCACGCGGCGGAAGCCATCCGAGCCATCCGTTACCAAGGCTCTGAATATATCTGGATCAACGACATGGCGCCCCGGATGGTGATGCATCCATTCAGGCCCGAGTTGGAAGGCAAAGACCTGTCCGGAGTCACTGACCCGTCTGGCCTCCATCTGTTCACCGCATTTGTCAGCACTGTCCGCACGCAGGGGGCTGGCGTCGTCTCCTATCTGTGGCCCCGGCCGGGAGCGGAACAGCCGATCCAGAAAATGTCGTATGTCCAGGGGTTTGCCCCCTGGGGCTGGGTGATCGGCACGGGTGTCTATGTCGACGACCTTATCGCTGAGCGGCGCCGGCTGGCGTTCACCTTGGCAGGCATCGGCATCGTCGTCTCCGCGTCCGTCGGATGCCTGATCTGGCTGCTCGGTCGCAGTGTTTCCCAACCGGCCCGCGTGTTGACAGAGAGCACCCGACTGCTGGCGGCAGGCGATCTTGCCGGCGAAATACCAGGCCGCGGTCGACGGGACGAATTTGGCGAGATAGCCGATGCGCTCGTCGTTCTCCGGAACAACGCCCGAGAGCGGGCTCGGCTGGAGGCGAACGTCGCCGCGGAGAGGGGTATCCGCGACCGTCGCCAGACGGCGATGGAGCGGCATACGCGCGACTTCAGCAGCTCGGTCGCCGGCGTGATGCAGCAACTTGCGGATGCGGCCGACGCGATGCGAAAGGCCGCGACCCGGGTCACAACAGCGGTCGGCCAGACCAGAACCAGGGCGACCAGCACCGCGGCAGGCGCCAGCGAAGCCGCCGGCAATCTCGGTTCCGTTGCGTCCGCGGCCGAGGAAATGTCGGCCAGCATCAACGAAATCAACAGTCAGGTCGCGCGAGTCACCGCCGCTGCAAGCGATGCGGCCGCCCGAACCACGGAAACCGACACCAAGGTCACCAGTCTGGTCGCGGCGGCGGAACGGATCGGCGACGTCGTGTCACTGATCGCCACGATCGCCGGACAGACCAATCTGCTGGCACTGAATGCCACCATAGAGGCCGCTCGGGCAGGCGATGCCGGCAAGGGATTTGCCGTGGTCGCCGGTGAAGTGAAGGTGCTGGCGGCACAGACTGCCCGGGCAACCGACGAAATTCGCAGTCAGATCGGCGCTATCCGTGACGCGACATCGAGCGCCGCATCAGCGGTCCACGGGGTCAGCCAGGCAGTCCAGGAGATGAACGCGATCGCCACCGCCATTGGTATCTCGGTTGAGCAGCAAGCCGGCGCGACCCGCGAAATCGCCGGTAGCGTGCAGTTGGTATCGGTTTCGACCGGGCAGACGACGCTGGCCATGCAGGAAGTCTGCGACGTTGTGGTCGACGCCGACACCGCGGGCATCGAGGTTTCGACGGCCGCCGAGGATGTCGGCAAGACCGCCCGCCGCCTGAGTGAGGAGATGGATCACTTCTTGCGCGCCATGGAAAGTACCGACGACCGTGATCGTCGCAGCTACGATCGCGTCCCAGGCAACGGCATCAAAATCGACCTGGACATCGCCGGCCAACCGTCGCTCCACGTCGAGGTGGTCGACCTGTCGCGTGGCGGAGTGGCACTCGCCTCGGCCCTTTCCCTACCGCCGGGGACCGAGGCTATGGTCCGCCACGACAGCGCCGCAACGGGCATCGGCGCCCGGGTTGCCCGATCCGATGGGCGCATCTTGGGGCTTGCGTTTCACCAAGACCCGAAAAACACCGCCCTTGCCGACGCACTGATCGATCGGGCGGCCCGTGGCGGCGTTTCGGCGGCCGCCGCATGACCTGCGCTACAACCCCAGAAAGTCCCGAATGCGGCCATAGGCAACACGGGCCTGAACCGCCTGTTTCCAAAGACCATGCAGCGGAACCTCTCGTATCCCCGTCACCGGCATGTCGATCCGCTCGGCTTGCCCCCCCAAGGTCCGGCGCGCGAGTTCCGGCCCCATGGCCGAACTCATGGCAACGCCGCGACCATTATAGCCCAGGCAAACCAGCACCGAGTCCGCCGGCTCATGCACATGCGGGTAGTGATCCATGGTGACCGCCACCTGGCCGCTCCAGCCATGGGTCCAGCGCGTATCGCGCAACCCCGGCCACAGGCGCACCGCGTAATCGATCAGGTAGCGCAGATCCGCCGGTCCGCCGACATCGCGCTGGACGCTGCGTCCCCCCATCAGCAAGCGGCCCTGACGGTCGATCCGGTAATAGACCGTGACCTCTCCCATTTCATACAGCACGGACCGGGTGGGCGTGATCGCGCGCACCAGGGCCTCCGGCAGCGGTTCGCTGGCCACGATGGCAGAGTAGACCGGCACGATGCTGCGCCGCAGCCCAGGCCAGAGATCGTCGGAATAGCCGTTCGTCGCCAGGATCAACTTCTCGGCCAGCACCGTCCCGCCTGGGGTGCGCACCCGCCAGCGCCCGCCGTCGCGATCGACCTGGGTCGCCCGTGTCTCACCATGCACCGCGACGCCGGCCTGCATCGCGACCCGGGCCAGACCGCGCGCATAGCTCAACGGGTTGAGTTGCCCGCCCCGCCGGTCCAGCAACGCCACCCCATAGCGGTCGGTTCCGGTGATGTCCCGGCATGCCGCCGCATCCAGCAATTCGGCCGGGGCGCCGAGCGCGATCCATTGCTCCGCGGTGGCGCGGATGCCGGACGCGGTGCGGGACTGGAACGACGCACGCAGGGTGCCGGATTGGAGCGCCTCACATGCGATCTGATGCCGTTGGATCAGGTCGAACACGAAATTCGGCGCATTGCCGGACAAGGCGATCATGCGCCGACCCAGATCGGGACCGAACGTAGCCTCGACCGTGGCGGGATCGTGCTTCAGACCGGGATTGACCTGCCCGCCGTTGCGTCCGGAGGCGCCCCAACCAGGCTCGTTCGCCTCCAGCACCACGACATCGGTGCCCTGTTCGGCCAGATGCAACGCGGCGGACAGGCCGGTGAAGCCGCCGCCGACCACCGCCACCGACACCCGTCTGTCGCCATCGAGCGGCGGGGTATCCGGCGCGGGTTGCGCGGTTTCGGCATACAGGCTTGGCGGCAGAGGCTTGCGCATGAGGGGCGCTTCCGTTCGAGGTGACGTTGGATGTTATATCCGAAACCGGGGACGGTTCGGATAGAGCATCGATCGGCGCGGGGTTCGACGATCGATGCACACGCACCCGATCCGGACAGACAAAGCCACCAGAGCATGATCGCGCTGATCGGAACAGGGCGAGGACGCAAGCCGCGTAGTCGGTTTGCCGTTGCCAAACCAGGGCGAAACCGCTCCAGGGGCGCGTAGGTCGCGCATCTCGGGGTCGACGAGAGCACCACGATGACTGAACGACGGTTGGGGATTATCCTGCACGGCGCGACAGGCCGCATGGGGACCACGCAGCATCTGCGCAACCTGCTGGCGATCCGCCAGGAGGGGGCCGTACATCCTGGACCGCGTCGTCGCCCCGGTGACCCGCCTGCCTTGCCGCACCGCGATCCACACCCCGCATCGGGTGGAGGAGCGCGGACAATCCCTACGACGTCGATACCGACGATGCCGCCTATGCCCTGATGGAGTTGGAAGGTGGCATCGTCGCGACACTGTCGAGTTCCTGGGCCACGCGTCTGCGCCGCGACGACATGCTGACCATCCATACAGACGGCACGCCTGGGTCCGCCGTCGCGGGGCTGCACGACTGCCGGACCCAGGCATTGGGTCGTCCCGACGCTGCTGGAGGGTGCGAAGGCGGTGCAACCTGCCGAACGCGCCTATCAGAGCAACGCCGGATCACGATTGATTGATATCGAGGCGTTGACGGTCTGATGATGAGCCGGCGGTGCCCGGATCGCCAGCGGTTGGTGACTGGCAATGGCTGATCGGAACCCGTACGGCGTGGCCGAATATGCCGCGCCTCGGCCGCGTCCCTGCTTGCAAACCTGGCTGACATCATCACTTACGGTTGAGGAAATTGTGTCATCTCAATTGTTCGTTGTCGGTGGCGCGCAGCCTTTCGGCATCCAGTCGGCGGATCTCACGGTAAATGGCGGCGGTAATTTGCCGTGGATCAAGCGCTAGCCACGCCTCCTCGGAATAGGAGTTTCTGACTCGCGCGTAGGCATCTAGAAAGATTTGGTCGCTCATTCATTAGCCCACCGCAGATTCCCCACACCGACCGGGCAACGGAGATGTTGACGCTGAACCAAATGCTAATACAACGTAAAAAAAACGTCAAAAATAACCCTACCGAAGGATAACCGGGTCGATGCAACAAACACACGAACATATTCTCACGCTGGCGGCGCGAATTGTCGCCGCTCATGTCGGCAACAACAGTACCAGCACAGAAGCGGTCCCCGATCTGATCCGCACGGTCTATGAGACACTGGCGGATGTGGATCCCGCGGGCGTCCAATACATGCCGAACGAACGCGAACCCGTTGCTCCGAAGCGCGCTCGTCCCGCCGCCCATGGCGACACCGTTCATGGCGACACCGTTCATGGCGACACCGTTCATGCGGATCATTTGGTTTGCCTGGAATGCGGCATGACCATGAAGATGCTCAAGCGGCATCTGGCGACGGTTCACGATCTGACGCCGGACGAATATCGCGCCAAACACGATCTGGCGGATGACTATCCGATGGTGACGGCGAAATACGCCGACCTGCGCTCTCAGCTTGCGAAGCAGAGCGGCCTGGGCAAGCGCCCGGAATCGGAAAAGCGCCGCCGCGGCTGGCGTTAACCGGCCGTCTCCTTCCAGGCAGCCCGCACGCGCCGCCAAAAAGGCGGCCAAGCAGGGCAGCAATGGGGGACGGTGATCGTGGACCCGTTAAACGGGGGCCGGTCGTGGGGACCGGGCGCCATTGACGACGGGGCGAGACAGTCGCTCGGTGTGGGGCACCGAACACTGTCATCGCGGATAGCGGCAAGCGTCGGTTCTGGGGGACCGTCGCGGGAGCCAGTCTGTTGCGTATCGTATGCGTGCCGGTTGGGCGAGCACGCTACGGACACGCGCACCGAACCGAGGCCGGTAAAAATCGGCTTTCGTGCGGTGACGCGCGCGGGGGCTTTCTTGAGGCGACGCGCGCGTGGGGACTCACCCGCGCGTTTTTGGTTTGCCCGGCAGAGCGCGGGCCGGGCTGGGATGGTTGGCCCGGTCCGCCCGCTTGGGCTTCGCGGCGGGCTTCGGGGGAGCCTTGCCAGCGCGCAGATCGGCGATGGTCGCCCGTGTGGTGATCTGGTCAGGATTCATCCGCAATTCGATGATCGCGGGCCGGCCACTTTCGACGGACCGCCGGAAGGCGGGCGCGAAGGCGCCGGTTTCGGTCACGACCTCCCCATGGCCGCCGAACGCCTCCACGAATTTCGCGAAATCCGGGTTGGTCAGGGCCGTGCCGGAAACTCGCCAGGGATACGCACGCTCCTGGTGCATACGGATCGTGCCGAACATCTGGTTGTTGAACACCAGCACGATGGGCGCGACGCCGTGGTGGAAGGCGGTGGCGATTTCCTGCCCTGTCATCATGAATCCGCCGTCGCCAACCAGGCTGACGACCATGCGATCCGGGAAGGCGATTTTCGCTCCGACCGCGGCCGGCACGCTGTAGCCCATCGCCCCGTTGGTCGGGCCGATATAGCGCTGGTTGGCGCTGAAATTGATGAACCGAGTCGCCCACCCGGCGAAATTGCCGGCATCGGTGGTGACGATGGCGTCGGCCTCCAGCATCGATTCCAGATCGCGCATTACCGTGCCCAGGTTCAACGTGCCGTCATAGTTCGGCACGGCGCGCTGCGCCTCCCGCAATGACCGCAGTTCCTTGGTCCAGCGCGACCAGGCCGGCTTCACCGGGTCCAGCGCCGCCGCCGCATGGGCAAAGACGTTCAGATCCGACACGATCCCCAGCGCCGGGCGGAACACCCGACCGATCTCCGCGCCGTCGGGCAGGATCTGGATGATCGGCGTGCCATCGACCATGTCCAGCAACATGTAGCCCTGGGTCACCGCATCGCCGAGGCGGCTGCCGATCGCCAGGATCAGATCGGCTTCCTTGAATTTGGCGATCAGCCCGGGATCGGACCCGACCCCCAGGTCACCGGCGAAATTCTCCCGCGACCCGTCATAATGCGCCTGTCGCCGGAAACCCACCGTCACCGGGATGTCGTTATCGACCAGGAACCGACGCAGGGCCGCCCTCCCCTCATCCGTCCAGCACGAGCCGCCGACGACGGCGACCGGCTTCTTGGATTTGGCCAGCATCGCGCGCATCTGTTGCAGCGCGGCGGGATCGGGAAAGGCGACGCTGACCGGCGCGCGCACGATGTCGGGCACGTCGACCTGGTCCTTCTGCATCTCCTCCGACAGCGCGATCACCACGGGACCGGGCCGGCCGGATGTCGCGACATCGACCGCATGCGCCACGACCTCCGGGATGCGTTTGGCGTGATCGATCTGGGTCACCCATTTTGCCAGAGGCGCGAACATCTGGCGGTAGTCGACTTCCTGGAACGCGTCGCGGCCGGTGTCCCCATGCGGGATCTGGCCGATGAACAGCAGCATCGGCGTGCTGTCCTGCATGGCCACGTGCACGCCAATCGCGCCGTGGCAGGCGCCGGGGCCGCGGGTGACCATGGCGGCGGCCGGCCGGCCGGTGATCTTGCCATAGGCCTCGGCCATGTTGACCGCGCCGGCTTCGAAGCGGCAGGTGACCAGCTTCAGCTTCTGGCGCTGGTCATAGAGCCCATCGAGCGTGTCGAGGAAACTCTCGCCCGGGACTTCAAACACATGGTCGATCCCTTGTGCGACCAGGGCGTCGGCCAGCACGCGCCCGCCATGGCGTCCTTCCGGCCGCTTCGTGCCTCGAATACCGCGCGCCTGCGTCAATGCCATGGACGTGTTCCCCGAACCGCGAATGTCATGGAAGATAAACGGATCGGTATGCGTCCGTCACCTATGTGTAGGCTTCTGTTTACCGGCAAGGGCGCGGTCTGCAAGCGATGGGGTCAGCCACCGGGTTTGCCACGAACCCGCCACACGAATTGCTGATTTTCGCCGCGACCGGCGGACAGGGTATCTTGGCCAATCGGCGGATGGGGGCGGCAATGCAGAAGGGACAGGGATGGGATGGCGCGGTGGATCTCGTGCGGCGGCAGCTTCGCATGCTCACCGACATCGCGTCTGAAATCCACCTGACCACCGACGACACGGGACGCGCCTTGTCGCTGTCGGAAGCCGAATGGTCCGCCTGGGTGGATTTTTTGCGCAACGGCCCCATGCCCGCCAAACCGAGGCTGTCCGATCTGCTGTGCCGTGTCGGGGTGACCAGCTACAATCTGGCCAGTCTGACCGAGCCGAACCTGTATCAGCCCGCCCGGACATGGTAGCCATTCCGCGTCATGAACCCAGGAGGCGCGGATGCGGGCGATCTTCGTGCAAATTAAATGCGAGATGGGCCAGGCCTACGCCGTCGCTCGCCTGGCCGCGGACCGGATCGAGGAAATGTCCGAGCTGTTTTCCACGTCCGGCCAGTATGACCTGCTGGGCAAGTTCTATCTCGATTCGGATCAGGATATCGGCCTGTTCGTGACCGAGAAGATCCAGACCCTGCCCGGGGTAAAGGACACCTACACGCTGATCACGTTCAACGCGTTCGGTTCGGCGTCATTGGCCTGATGGGGACAGCAACCATCAAGCCGCCTCGGCGAGGGTCAGGCTTTCGAATATCCCGCTCCAGCGGGACGCCGTCGCGGCATTTAGACTGAATACCACGCGACAGCCATTTTCATCCACCCCAACGATCGTGGCCTGAAGCGGCATCCCGATCCGCTCCGAAGTCAGCGTGCAGGCCTGACCTTGATCCAGGCCCGACACACCAGAGATCCTGGCGCCCTCTTTCGAAAGGTCGATCAGCCGTCCCGCCAGCCGGTCAGAGCGGTTGGTGATCAGTTCGCAAGGCACGTCGAGGGGGAAGCGGCGGCTGACCCGCCGGTCGACCGCATCGCTCGACGTGCGAACAACCCGGATCAGCACCCGCTTCAACTCCGCCACCGCGGTCGCCATGGCCGCCGCGTTGCCGCCGACATCGACTGCTCTGCCGCCGGTAATCTCGGCCTCTTCCGATACGGCTGCAATCCGATCGTTCACCACATCCGCGGCCTGCGCCGTGTCGCTGACGCTGCGCGCGATTTCCGCCGTGGCGGCCCCCTGCTGCTCAATCGCCGCGGCGATCGAACTGGAGATCGCATTGACTTCGTTGATCGTCTGTTCAATCTCAGAGACTGATTCTATCGCCGCGATGGTCGCGACCCTTACCTCATTGATGTAGCGTTCGATCTCCGCGGTGGAGTGAGCCGTTTGGGAGGCCAGTTGCTTGACTTCGCTGGCAACGACGGCGAACCCTTTACCCGCCTCCCCGGCCCTTGCTGCCTCTATCGTCGCATTCAACGCCAGAAGATTGGTCCGATTGGCGATTCCACTGATCAGCTCAGCGACCTTGCCAATGTGGGTGACGGTTCCATTCAACGCCTCAATCCGGACCCGCGTCGAACCACCGGCGGCAACCGCGCGGACGACCACATCACTGGAACGGGCAATCTGGCCTGAGATTTCCCTGATCGAGCTGCCGAGCTGTTCAGCCGCGCTCGCTACGGTTTGTGCGGTCATCAAGGCTCGCCGCGCGGCTTCGGCTGCTTCCCGGGTCGAACCGGTCGTGCGGCGCGCGGAATGGTTCATGTCATCCGCATTGATGGCCATCGCCTTCGATCGCGCGCCGGCTTCCTCCAGTGCCGACGTCGCTTCGGTCTCGACGGTATCGGCCATCCGTCGCAGAGCACCGGTAAGCTCGGCCTGAAAAACCATTTGGCGTTCGGCGTCGGCGGCAACCTGCGTCTCCCGCATCGCGATACCGTCCGCTATGGCGGTTTGCATCCGCAACAGGGCTTGAAGCAGCCGAGCAGGTTCGCTCCGTCCCCTCGCCGTGATCACATTGTCCAAACGCCCTTCGGCGATGGCGCCGGCAATGGTAACCGCCCGCCGCACCGGTCGGACAATACTTGTTCCAAGCAGCAACGTGATCAGCACGGCGATCGCAACCGATATGCCCAAGGCGACTTTGGTCGAATGTTCGCTGCGGATGATCAAGCCATCGACTTCGCTCCGCTTCACGAAGGCGTCAGCGGTCAGCATCTCCACCGCGTTGTCGAAATCCTGACCGATCTCGGCAACCAAGGTCGCACTCCCGATCCTGTTATCGGCGCGCGCCGCGACCATCCCGGCGAGGCGGTCGCGCAATCCGACCATCGCGGTCCGCGTCTCCGCGGTCGCCACGCGGTCAATCACCACGTCGAGATCTTCTATAATTGCCTTGATCATACCGGTGGCTTCCTTGGCACTGGTCGGTTCCGCAACCGAGAAGCGCAAGAAACCAACCTGGCCGCCGCGTGCGTGGCTTATGGCGAGCAGGGATTGCTCATAGACGCTGATGGCAACGTCGCCCAGGGCCTTGGCCTCCCGGCGCTGAAAGAGTCCCAGGCCAACGGTGACGCACAGCATCGCAATGCAGCCGACAAGTATCTTCAAACGGATTGACACGTTCCGTTCCTCCCTACATTGTCATTGGGCGCGTATCACAAGCTTCATTTTTGGGTGAATCCCACAGCGAACCATGTAATCACCTACCTTGTCCAACGAAACGTTCGCGAATTCACCTGGTTTCTGCATACCCATGTTTCGATTTTCGCCATCCGGCGTCGTAACCTGGATATTATGCGGGACAGCGTCATCATTATCGATTCGTATTGAGGAACCCCGCTGCTGCGTCAGCTCCTCGGGGGTAAACGTCTTTCCCTTCTGGCTGACCAGGCTCGCGGTGGCGTAGGCGCCACCGGCGATAATCAATCCACACAAGCCGATTGCAGCAACAGCCCAAGATCGTGATGACATCAGTTAACCTCCATGGTCGGTAGGATAGGCACGGCGACAGCCGGATCCGTGCTGGTAAGCGTTTTTAGGAACGCAACGAGATCG
The DNA here is from genome assembly GCA_945871455.1 of Asaia bogorensis. Lineage (GTDB taxonomy): Bacteria > Pseudomonadota > Alphaproteobacteria > Acetobacterales > Acetobacteraceae > Rhodopila. The sequence goes on along the minus strand of CAMBXJ010000008.1, from coordinate 6,587 downwards.
TGTACCTCACCGTCGGTCAATTTGAGTTTGTACACTTCGGCTGACAGGCTCGGTCGTTGGACGAAACCGTCATCGTAATGTCGGATGACCGCTGACATCGTCGATACGGATCCGTTATGCATATACGGCGCCCGACCAGCTATGTTGCGCAGGCCTGGCGTCTTGAAGGCATGGAGCAGGGGTTCCACACCTTGCACGAGCTTGCCTTTTCCCAGATCGCCATCTGGCAGGCCGATATCGTGGAAACTATCATCCGTGAACCGCCAACCGGAATGACAAGCCGAGCAGTTTGCCTTGGTATTGAAGGTGACGAAACCGCGCTTGGCAGCGTCGTCGATCGCCTTTTCGTCACCTTCGATCCAACGATCGAACGGCGCCTGTCCGCTGACGATCGTCCGTTCGAAGGTGGCAATGGCCTTTGCGATCGTCTTCCCGGAAATCGGCTCCCCGGGGAACGCGAAATTAAAGGCAACCCGATAGCCCGGAATGTCGCCCAACGTCGTGACCAGGCGCGGCATCGACTGGTTCATTTCGACCGAAGCCTCAATCGGCCCGGTCGCTTGTTCCTCCAGCGACCCTGCCCGACCATCCCACATCAGGGCTTCGGCCCAGGCCAGATTGAGGATGGTAGGCGACCGTCGGCCCAATTTGTTGGCAGCGGACCCGACGCCGGTTGCGAGGCCATCGCCCCAGGACAGGCCCGGGTTGTGACAACTGGCACAGGACATGGTGGATGTGCCGGACAGGCGTGGATCGAAGAACAGCTTGTGACCGAGATCGACTTTCGCCTGGCTGAATGGGTTGTCCTTGGGAAAGGGTACGGTTTCGGGTCGCTGATATTGCTGCTTCATTTTCGCGATTTCGGTGTTTGTTGGTCCCGCGCTCGCGCTGAACGCCGTAGTCAACACAGCGACCGCCCCGAGGCATCCGATCAGGATCTTATGGAAACGTGGCAAGCCTGACGCGGCGGCGCACCGCCGGCCACGCTTGGGGGTACGGTTGAACATGCTCCACCTCGAATGTCTTCGGTCAACATCGGTTGCGCCCGTTCGACACGAGCAGCGGGAGACTAATGACAAGACATTAAACGAAGCTTAATGAGAGGCAGGGATTTGGCTCTTTCCGTAGGGGTGGACTGAAATTTATCAGGCTAACCCGTATGACATTTGAGCGACTCAACATTTTAATAACAAAGACTATTGAAGCGCGCTCTGCTGAAGACGCCCCGTCAGCCGCGATCCCATCGCCATAGGGGCGCACCCTATGTTACGTGCCAGCCGACAATAGGCTTGATGGAAGACAGGGTGCCATGAACGTTATCGCGAGCCGAAGCTTCACCGTCGAGGATCAGGCAGCGTTCGCGGCATTTTCCGGCGACCACAACCCAATGCACATGGACCCGGTCGCCGCACGCCGGACACAGGCCGGCGCCCCGGTTGTGCACGGCGTTCACACGCTGCTCTGGGCGCTGGACCAACTGGCGGCGTCCGGTCTTCCATTTACCAACCTCGCGACGATCGCCGTGCAGTTCTCTCGGTTCGTGTATCTGAACCAGGCCGTGACGCTCACCCTTCCGCGTCGCGACGACCGCTCGGCGACGGCCGAACTGGTGCGCGACGGCCTGACCCTATCGACCATCAGCCTGCGGTTCGGCCCCCGGGCGGACAAGGACCTGCCGCCGAACCTGCTGGAAGCGCCCGATACCATCGTGGCCGATCCGTTGCCGAATGCGCCCTCGCTGGACGATATCGCGACGTTGCGTGGATGGATGCCTCCCGTCAGCGCCCCCATATCGGCCCACGCAATCGCGCCATCCCTGATCGAGGCGATCGGTCTGCCCCGCGTGCGTGGCTTCGGGTTGCTGTCCCGGCTGGTTGGCATGATCTGCCCAGGCATGCACTCCATTTTCACCGGTATCCGGGTCGATCTGGTATCCCGCGCGCCGGATCGCGCGGGCGTCGGATTTGCCGTGGGCGTCCTGGATCAACGTTTCCGAGTGGCCCGGATCAACGTCGCCGGGGATGGGCTGCTCGGCACAATCACCGCCGCCGTGCGCTGGCCGCCGGTCGAAACCCCGGCGCTCGCGACCCTGGCAAGCCATGTCACGCCCGGGCGGTTCGCCGGAAGTTCGGCGTTGGTCGTTGGCGGATCGCGGGGCCTGGGTGCCTTGACGGCCAAACTTCTGGCCATCGGCGGCGCCAGGGTGATCGTGACCTATGCGACCGGGAAGGACGATGCGGCGTCCCTGGCCACGGACCTGAATGGTGCGTTCGGTCCCGACACCTGCCGCACGCTGCAATTTGATGTGCTGGCGAACCTGCCCCCCCAACTCGCGTCACTGCCGCATCAGGTCGATCGGCTGTATTATTTCGCGACGACCCAGATATATCGGCCGAAACGGGCGCTGTTCGACCCTGCCCGGTTTGCGGAATTCAACCGTGTATATGTCGATGCGTTTCACGCGCTGTGCGTTCATCTGCTGGAGGGCGGGCGAAATCTCACCGCCTTCTATCCATCCACCGTGTTCGTCGTGGATCGGCCAGAGCAGATGACGGAATACGCGATGTCGAAGGCAGCGGGGGAGGTCCTGTGCGCCGATATGGCGCGCCACCTGCCCGGCCTGAAAGTCGTGGCGGAGCGGTTGCCGCGTATGCTGACAGATCAGACGGCGTCGATAACGCCGGTCGAGACGGCGGATCCTCTGGCGGTCATGCTGCCGTTGATTGAAGCGGTGCAGACCTGAACCCGCCGCCGACCGACACACGGCCGTCTTATACAGTTCGGCCCCAACAATGCCCCTTCCGTCATTGGCGGGCTTGACCCGGCAACCCACGCTTCAACGGCGGGGGCGGGTTGCCGGGTGAAGCCCGCCACTGACGGTGAAGGGGACGTTACCAAGCCTTCAAGCGCGCCCCGTCGGTGCGCACCGATAGGCGACTCCAGAGGCCGTTACGATCACCCTGTGTGACCGCGCCTTACGGACGCATCCCGAAGCTGGACGGCCCCGGCGTGCGCAGCGGCGCGGCCAGATTGGCAAAGTCGCACAGCAGCTTGCGGGTATCGCGCGGGTCGATCACCTCATCGACGAAGAACGATTCCGCGGTACGGAACGGCGACCGGAGCCGGTTCAGACGATCCTCGATTTCCTCCAGTTTGGCCTGGGGGTCGTCGGCGGCATCGATCTCGGCGCGATAGGCGGCCTCGATCCCGCCTTCCAGCGGCAGGGATCCCCAGCTTGCCGAGGGCCACGCATAGCGCAGGCACAGATGCCCAACCGGCTGATGCCCCAGACCGCCGACGCCGTAGCAATTGCGCACGACGATGCTGCACCAGGGCACGGTCGTCTGATTGATCGCGGACAAGGCCCGCACGCCCCAACGGATGACGGCGGAACTTTCGGCTCGCAGACCGACCTGGAAGCCGGGGCAGTCCACCAGATGCACGATCGGCAAATGGAAGGTCTGCGCCATATCGACGAAGCGGATGATCTTGTTGCAGGTATCCGCCGTCCAGGCGCCGCCGTCGAACAGCGGGTCGCCGGCCAGGATCGCCACCGGCCATCCATCAAGGCGAGCGAAGCCGGTGATGATCGACCGGCCGAACATTTTCCCCTGCTCGAAGAAACTGCTCTTGTCGACCACGGACTCGATGATCCGGCGCATGTGATAGGCTTGCTTCTTCACGCGCGGGATCGCCGTCATCAGCGATTCGTCGCGCCGGCCAGGGTCGTCCCAGCCACGCACCCGCGGCGGCACGTCGTGGATGGAGCTTGGCAGATAGGACAGGAACCGGCGCGCCGCGTCGAAGGCCTGCTCCTCGGTATCGACGGCGTGGTCGACCGCGCCGCAGGCAAGCTGGATCTCCCAGCCGCCGAGTTCCTGTTTGGTCCGCGGCTCTCCCAGGCGTTCGACCACCGGCGGTCCGGCGACGAACACCGCGGCCATTTCCTTCACCATTATGGAGTAATGCGCGGCGACCAGGCGGGCGGCGCCAAGCCCGGCGACCGAACCCAGGCCCAGACCGACAACCGGCACCTGGGCCATGTTGTTTGCCACCAGGTCGAACGATGTGGTCTCCCCCAGGCCGCCCGGCAGGTTGGCGCGTCCCGTGGTTTCAATGGTTTTGACGGACCCGCCACCGCCGGAGCCTTCGATCAGACGAATGATCGGCATGTGGAACTGGGCGGCCAACTGCTCCGACATTTTCGGCTTGCCCTTGATCGAGGCATCCGCCGAACCGCCGCGCAGGGTGAAGTCGTCACCGGCGACGACGACGGGCCTACCGTCCACCAGACCACGCCCGAAGACGCAGTTGCCGGGCATGAATTCGACGATGTTGCCCTTCAGATCGTAGGTGGCTTTGCCGGCGATGCTGCCGATTTCCTTGAACGTATTGGGGTCCAGCATCTGGTCGATGCGCTCCCGCACCGTCAGGCGGCCGCCTTTGTGCTGGCGCTCCACCCGCTCCGGTCCGCCCATCTGGCGAGCGAGGGCCTGGCGCGCCCGCAGTTCCGCGAGTTCGGGCTCCCAACCGACCGGTTCAGTGTTGCGGGGTGCCTGGCCGGTGGCGGTGGGACGGAGCGGCGGGCTGTCGTCGGTCATACGTTTCCTCGGTTTCTTGTTAGCCGATGCGGATCATCCGGTGCGGATCATCCGATGAGGGGCGATCGATCTGGCTGATCGGCGGTCCGCAGCGGGTCCAGGTTTCTTCGGCGCGGTCGCCCGGTTTGATCCGGACGAAGGTCTCACCCATCAAGGTCATGTCGACGGTGGTGCCGGCGCCGGGATCGGATGCCGGGACGACATAGGAGAAATAGTGGCGGTCGTACTGGCCCTGCGTCCGGGTCTTGTTCGGCGTGACGATCGTCGGGCCCGCGATTTCGAACCGACGGCCGTCCGAATGGCACCAGTTTCCGTCGATGGCATCGGCAAAGGCGGGCGTGCTCGCGATCGCGAGGGCACAGGAAACTGTCATCAGGCACCGCCACGCGGTGGGCATATCACGTCTCCGAGATGGGAGCCGGGAGGGCTGCCAGGGTTCCAACGCCAACGGTCGCGACCGCCGGGCAGGAACACTAGCGTGTTGATTTCGCGGTCCGATTCAAGCGGCGTGTCGGGATCATGTGCCGCGATCGGAACACTAGGAAGGAATGCGGCATTTGGCAACGTCTGGACGGACGCCTCCAAAGGCACGCCCCCGGGCGAACGCATGCCACCGAACATCACCGCGCCGGCACCCCGAGCCCCCCCGCAACCCCCGAATACGGCTTTGCTCGGCCTTCGAGTATCTCCAACACCTTGGCCCGAACCCGGTCATAATCCGGCGGGTCGGGGTAAACCTCGTAGACCGTGCGGGCCGATGCCTGTCCCTTGCGATAGATCGACGCCAGACTGAAGACCTGCCTGTCGGAACCCAAAATCCCCGCATTGCGCCAGGTTTCCGTCAATCCTGGGTCGACCCGAACGACCAGATAGTTCTCCGGCTTCCGCGCCTCCGACTCCAGGACGAAGACGAATAGCAGTTGGTCCGTGCCGCCGGTTGCAAACATTTCCTGCACGAGGATGCTGCGCTTGGGCGCCTCGATCCGATCGCGAATGATGAAGGGCCGCAGGCGGACTTCCGGATCGATCGCATTTTTCTGCACGGTCAGCAGTTCCGCCAGAGCGGCATCGCGCTTCGGCAAGTCCCCCGCCGCCTGGTACAATTGTACCATCAGTTCATGAACCACGTAGGCGCCTGGCGCGCGTTCCGCCAGGCGCTGACCGACGACCAGCGCCTGGTCGATCTGCCTGGCCTGCTGATGCAACCTTGCGACCGTCAGCAGCATGGGGAGGTCATTCGGGGTGGCGGTCAGGTGGGTTATCGCCAGGTCCAACGCGGCCTGCGCCTGGCCCGCCTGCTCCAGGTCGGTCACGCTCCGCAGCCTGGGATCGGGCGTCTCGGTCTGCCCGACCGCAGGGCCGACCGCGGGGCCGACGGCCATCCATAGGGCAATGGCAAGCGCAATTCCGGCAATAGATCGCGGCAACATGGTGGGCGACATCCTCAAGGGCGGGTGGGCTGGGCTCGATGGGCCGGCACTTAGGTCGGTGGGATCGGCTGGGACGTCGGCATCTTAATCTCCTCTCACATCTTGGCGTGAATTCAGGGTTAACGACGCGCCATCCGATTGCCGGCATGCATTTACCGGGGCCGACGCAACACCGGCTCTGGGGTCTTGCGGGGGTGCTCCTGTATGCCGCTCCTGTATGCTGTCGGCCAACGGAGGCCATGATGCAACGAATCACGATCGCCATCGACGACGACCTGCTGGACGCGGTGGACGCACTGATGCGACAGCGCCTTTACACCAGCCGATCCGAAGCATTCCGCGACATTCTGCGCGAACGCGTGGGGCGCGATGCGTCAGCGGAGCCGGCAACCCCTTGTGTGGCGACCCTGAGCTATGTCTACGACCATGAAACCCGTGAGTTGGCGCAGCGATTGATCGCCGCCCAGCATGATCGCCATGACCTGACGGTTGCCAGCATGCATGTGCATCTCGATCACGGCGCCTGCCTGGAGGTCGCGGTGCTGCGCGGCACCTC
>CAMBXJ010000007.1 GCA_945871455.1 Asaia bogorensis | reverse complement strand
TCGGACCAGCGACGATACCGCCGCAACCGATCGACCCATCGGAGGGAGAAAAATATCCATGAGCGACGTGACAATTCTGGCGACCGGCCTGGGCTTTCCTGAAGGCCCCGTGGTCTGCGCGGACGGCTCCATCGTCCTGACGGAAATCCGCAACAACCAGTGCTCCCGCGTGACCGCCGACGGCAAGGTCAGCGTGTTCTCGGCCACCGGCGGCGGCCCCAACGGGCTGGCGATCGGTCCGGATGGTGCGTTCTACCTCTGCAACAACGGCGGCAGCCGCTATGTGGAGGGGACGTCGATGGGCCAAGGCCCGCATCCCGACTACAAGTTCGGCTCCGTCCAGCGGATCGACCCGAAAACCGGGGAATGCAAGACGCTGTACACGGAGTGCAACGGCACCAAGCTGTCGGCGCCGAACGACCTGGTGTTCGACGTGCATGGCGGGTTCTATTTCACCGATCTGGGCAAGCGTTACGCCCGTCATCGTGACCATGGCGGGCTTTATTACGCGCTGCCGGATGGCTCGAAGGTCGTCGAACTGGCGTTTCCGATCCTCAGCCCGAATGGGTGCGGCCTGTCTCCCGATGGCAAGATCCTGTATGCGGCGGATACCGAGGGCGCGCGTCTGTGGGCGTTCGACGTCGAAGGTCCGGGCGTTCTGCGCAAGGCTCCGCCGTTCCATCCGCATAGCGGACGCTGCATCGCCGGTCTGCCCGGCAATGCGCGGTTCGACAGCCTGGCGGTGATGGCGAACGGCAATATCGCGATTGCGACCTTGACCACCGGATATATCACCGAATTTTCACCGGCCGGCGATGTGGTGCGGGCGGTGAAGATGCCGGACACCTATCCGACGAATATCTGCTTCGGCGGCCCGGACATGAAGACGGCCTATATCACGCTGTCGGATTCTGGGCGCCTTGGTGTGATGCAGTGGCCGGAGCCTGGGTTGAAGCTGAATTTTGGCTGATACGACAGGATTGGGCCGCGGCATCGGTTTGCCGCGGCCCCGACCGTTACCGCCGGACGCTGCCCGACCCAAACGGGGTCGGTCTGATTGATGATCGTGGGGCAGATTCGCGCCCGTTCAGGCGGCGGCAAGGGATGGGTTGGATGCCTCGGCGACGGCGTCGATCAGAAAAGCTTCCAACGCCCGAACCGGAGCCAGATCGCCGAACAGCCGCTTCCCACCGTCCCGGATCACGTGCGCTTTCCGGCGGCGTGCCTCCGGGTCGGCCAGCGCCACCGACAGGTTCACGTAATCGTCCGCGGTGGCCGCGATGCAGTCCGTGGCCCCGACCCGGGTCAGGATCGCGGCACTGTGTCGGCCGCGCATCAAACGGCCACGCAAGGTCACGATGGGCAGGCCGCACGTCACCGCTTCCAACGTCGTGTTCCCGCCGGACCAGCCGACGCTGTCCAGATACACATCTCCCGCCCGCAGCAGGGAGAAGAAGTCCGCCGCATCGACCGGCGGCACGAACAGCAGATGGCGGGCGGGATCGAGGCCCGCCGCGGCAAACGCGGCACCCAGGCGGGCCCGAAGCAGCCGCGCATTGGGATCGTTCCGAGGATCGCCGATGAACAGGAACCGGGCAGCGGGCACCCGGCCGGCGATCGCCACCAAAACCCCATCGTCGCGCGGATGGTATTTGAACAGCGACTGGCAGCAGACATAGACAACCGAATCGTCCGTCACGCCGAGTGCGGATCGCGTGATGCGTCCGCCGCGATCGGGCAAGGGTTCATAGTGGATGGAAAGGTTGGGCAGGCGGATCAACCGTTCGGTGTAGTGGCGCTCGCCATCTTCCGGCTCCATCAGGTCGCTGGACAGGAAGTAGTCGATCGTCGGCAGGCCCGTGGTGACGGGATGTCCCCACGCGACGCATTGCACCGGCGCCAGACGCAGGCAGGCCAGGCGGACCGCGGTGGGGTGCATGCCGATCTCTGGATAGATCAGCACATCCGGGGCATCGGCGGCGATCCGGCGCATCCATTCCGCCTCATCCGCCGGTCCGACATGGAACCGATCGGCGTGGCGGGCGAGATCGGCGCTCATTGCGTCCTGTCCTTCGCCCAGATGATACAGCGTGACCTCGAACCGATCCCGATCCAGGTGTCGGATCCAACCGCCGAACAGTTTCGAGATCGAGTGCAGGTGCATATACGCGGTGGCGAAGCCGACCCGGATGCGCCCTGGCCGGCGAACCCGAATCCCACCACAGCCGGTCTGTCCGCGCTCGGCCATCATGCGGCTGACGATCCCGCCATAAGCGGCTTGCAACGCCCGGTCGTCGTGGCCTTGATACGCAAGATAGAACGGTTTCGCGGTCCCCACCTGATCCGACCCCGCAATCAGCGCCGCCGCGTCCGCTTGCGCCACCTGGCGTTCCAAGGCGCCGATTTCCGCGGTGTAGGCGGCGCGACGTTCGGCGATTTCCACTGCCGATCCGTGCACAACAGCCAGGCGAGCCATGGCCCGCGACAGACGCGCGCCCAGATCGGCGGGATCGGTCGCCAGGCGTGCATCCAGCAAACGCAATGCCTGACTCTGATGACCGGCGATGCGCAACCGGTTGGCCACCCGAACCAGTGCCGCATGGCCCGGATCCATCGCCGCGGCGCGTCCGACAGCGGCCGCGATGATCGCCTCCTGCCCGCCTGGGATCGCCCGTTCCGCCAGGGACAGCGCGACCCAGGCCGCCCCGCCGCGATCCCCGGTCGCTTCCAGCAGCGCGGACAATGCGTGGTAGGAAGCCACATATTCCGGATGCTCGGTCACATTCCGCCGCTGCAACGCGGTCGCTTCCGGCAGGCGGCCGAGCGTGGCGAGAACGGTGGCGATGTTGTGGGTCAGGCGCGGTGTTGGGGACAGGGCATCGGCCGCCTGCAACAACGGCAACGCACCGGCCGTATCGCCGCGCTGGAATCGCGCCAGACCAAGGCCCTGCAAGGCTTCCCCCGACTGCGCCGCGTCGAGCGCGGCACGGTAGCCGGCCTCCGCGCGATCCAGATGGCCGGCCTGTTGCTGGCGCTGCGCGTCCGCCACCACGACGGGCGCGGGCGCCATGGCGCCGGAGGGATTGAACGCGCAGCCGCGGCAGATTTCCGGTTCCGCGTCGAAATAGGACTCCAGGAAGCGCCGGACCCCAGGCGAGTGCCATGCCTGCTGGAACGAGACGTCCGCCAGATTGACGCGGCCGAACAGGTCGGGGTCGTTGGTCAGGCAGCACGGAGTCAGGAAACCGCCGACCGTGACATAGGCGGCGCGGAACGGCCTGCGGCAGCGGTTGCCGTCCGGCGTCAGCGCGGCGGCCGGCAGCAGGGTCAGATCCGGCAGGCGCTGGCGCATGGCGGCGATCGTCGCGGCGGCGGACCGGAGTTCGGAGCGGTCCAGCGCCATGGCCTCGGTGGATGGCGCGTAGCTGACCAGCGGCTGGATTTCGATTACCCGAGCACCCAGTCCGTGCAAGGCCGTGATAAGCCCGGGCAGTTCCGCGATGTTGCGCCGACTGAGTACGATCGACAGGGTCAGTCCGCTGAACAATTCCAGCAATGCGGGGATGGCGGCGCGCAGTTCGGCGGCATCTGTGCCCCCCCGCAACGCTTCGGCGGTTGTCGGGTCGAGGCTGTCGACCGACACGCTGATATGGTTCAGCCCGATCTGGCGCAGGTGGCGGTAGTAGTCGATCTCTCGCGCGAGGGCGTTGGTGTTGAAGCTGATGACGCCGAATTTGCCGGATGCCCGCGCGGCGGCGATCAGGTCCGGCAGCTTCGGGTGCAGGGTCGGCTCACCGATGCCTTGCAGGACAATGGCATCGGCGGGCGGCGCGTTCGCGATAACCGCGGCGAAGCGCTGCACCGGCATATGGGCGTTACGCCAAGTGCCGGCCGCCATGCCGATGGTGCGCTGGCACCCGACGCAGCGCAGGTTGCAGCCGGTGGTGATCTCGATCTGCAAACGACGCAGCCGCTGTGGCGCGGTGAACAGGTTGACTTGGGACATTTTGGCCGCCTGTCACCGATGGATGAAATCAAGGAACGCCGCGCCGCCGGATCAGGCGGCGGCGCGCATCGCCAGGCGCTCGGGAACCGCGGAGAATTTCTCCAGCATGTCGCCCTCCAGCTCGAAGGCGACGTGCAGCAGACCGTCGTCGGACTCGCGCGCAACGAACGGCAATTCGAAGCCGACGCCCGCCATCCGCAGCTTGCCCCGCGTGTTCGGCGCCATCGTGCCGCCATCCCGGATCGCGGCCCCGCCGGTGGAGATATCGACCAGCCGCGCGACCCGCAATTCGGACCCGATCGTCAGGTGGCAGGGCAGATCAATCCCGAACCGCTCCGCCTGCCGGCGATCGACGTCATCGCTGGACGTCCGCACCACCCGGACCAGCGCGTGCTTCAGATCGGACACCGAATTGGCCAGGTTCGCCGCCGTGTCATGCACATGCGTGGCGTCCGCGCCGGTCCCTTTCGCTTCGTCGGACACGTCCTGGATGCGATTGGTGACGGCGTTGGCGGCCTCTGCCGTCTGCGCCACGGACCGGGCAATTTCCGCGGTCGCCGCGCCCTGTTCCTCCACCGCGGCGGCGATCGATCCCGCCACGGCATTGATCTGGGTGATGGTCTCCTCGATACGACCCACGGCTGCGACGGACGCGTTGGTGGCGGCCCGAACTTCGTTGATATGCTGGGAAATCTCGCCGGTGGATCGGGCGGTTTGCGCCGCCAGTTGCTTGACCTCCGACGCGACCACGGCAAAGCCCTTGCCGGCGTCACCGGCGCGGGCCGCCTCGATGGTCGCGTTGAGCGCCAGCAGGTTGGTCTTGGCGGCGATTTCCCCGATCATGTCGGCGACCGCGCCAATGCGCATCACGGTTTCGTTCAGCGCTTCGATGGTGCCGCGCGCCTCCCCACCCGCGGTCACCGCCTGACCGACCAGCGTGGTGGACTGGTGCATCTGGCCGCTGATCTCGCGGATCGAGGCGGCGAGTTCTTCGGCGGCGCTGGCCACCGTTTGGACCGTGGACAGGGCCTCGTTAGCGGCTTCCGTGGCGGCCTGGGCGGATCGAGTGGTGCTTTCGGCGCGCGCGCTCATGCCGTTCGCGGTGTCTTTCATTTCGGCGGCACGCTTGCTCACTTCGTTCAGCGCCGCCACGGTCTCGCTCTCGATCGTGTCCGCCATCCGCGCCATCGCGGCGGCTTGCTCCTCGGCGCCGCGCGCCCGATGGGCGGCCTGCTCGGCCTGTACGGCATCCGCGGCGACCAGGTTGTCTTTCAGTACCAGCAGGGCCTTGCCCATGTCGCCGATCTCATCACGCCGCGCCGCCTCTCGGACGTCGATCTGCCGCTCACCCGCGGCCAGATGCTCCATGTCCTGCCGCAAACCGGCGAGCGGCCTGGTGATGCTGCGAGCGGTCAGTACAGTCACCAGCAGCCCCACGACCAACGCGGCGGCGGTGAAGATCCAAGTCATCCGGACGGTGCCATCGGCCGTGGCCTGGCTATGGGCGGCGAGTTCCGCTGCATTGTTGCTGGCGAATGCCAGGACCTTCGTCATCGACCCGGTCGCAGCCGCAAACAACCTGGTCAGGTCATCCGTGATGAAGCGCTGGGCTTCCTCTCGCCTGCCCTGGCTGATCAGGCTTGCGGCCTGCTCCACACCGGCGACGAAGGGTGCTACCGCGTCTCGCACGGCCTGACCGTCGGCCTTTGGGCCCAAAGACGCTGCCACCCCGGCATCGACCGCATTTTGCAGGTCTTGCAGCAACCGCGACTTATTTCCGGTATCGAACTGAATGGTTTTGTCCACCGCGGCTGTGCGAACCAGATCGAACAAAGAGAATGAGGAGTATCGCGCGATCGCCAGATTCCGCGTCACCGTGAACGGATGCCGGTATATCAGGGCGCTCTCGCGGGCGGTGGAGGTCACATCCCTCGCGCCCAGCAACCCTAGTCCGACGACCATGACCAGCATCGCGCAAAAGCCGAGCGCGAGACGAAATCCGATGCGAAAGGAAAATAGCGACGGTAGTCCACGCGGTTCGGCCAGGCTGGGCATAGTCCACCTCCAGGGAGCATTCGGTCCCAAGAAGACAGAAAATGACTAACCCATCCTTAACATCGGCAGGCGGCGGGAATGCCGGCGGACGCCATGGCCGCGCGCAATGACAACTGCTCCATTTGGTGTGGAGCACGGGTCTGTCCCCGTCATGGCGGGTGCGGATCCGCCATTCACGACCTGGGGTGTCAATTTCGAAAAAATCGTGGATGGCCAGCCTATGCAGGCGATGACGGTGTGGGCTGGCCGTCCGCCCTATGGAGCCGTTATTCTCGCGCGTCGGCTATGGATCGGGATCCAGGCTGAAGCCCGCGTAATGCAGAGGTTTGGTCATCTGAACGATACCGCCGAAGTACTGATCGTCGAACGGGTCCTCGGCGTAACCGGCGCTCTCGTAGAAGCCGGCGGCCTCCGGCGTCGAATACACCACCGCCTTGCCGCAGCCGATCGCGCGGGCGAACGCTTCGGCTTCTCGCAGCATGGCCCTGCCGTGACCGTGGCCTTGGCTGTCGGGATCGATCCCGACCAGACGCAGGGCCGCCGAACCACCGTCCAGGTTGTCGATCCGGATGGTGCCGACAGGGCGGTCGCCGCACCACAGCAGCATGGGGTGATGCCCGGGGGCCAGATCATCGCCGTCGGCCCCGTCTTCGTCCTCCAGTTCCACCCGGCGGCGGATCGCGTGGAAGGCTTCCCACTCCGCGTCGGTCGCCGGCCGGGTCAGCCGGTAGGCGGCGCCGTTGGGTCGGTTGTGGGGCCTGTCATCATGCATCGACCGCCAGCCTGCACAATCCTTACCGCGCGGCAAGTCGGCTGAAACTGATGATGGCCGCGACACCGGCAAATATAGAGGCGAGCACCAGGGTCCAGGTCGTGCCGTCGTCCGGCCGAGCGGTGAAGAGCATGCCGACGATGGCGGCGCCGATGGTTTGGCCGAACAGACGGGCGGTGGCCTGCATGCCACTGGCGCCGCCGGTGCGGGCGGGCGGCGCGGAGGTCAGCAAGGTTCGGTTGTTCGGGGTGTTGAAGAACGCAAATCCCAGGCCGCACACCGTCATCCGCCAGGCGATGTCGAAGGTCGATGGGTCGGGGGGCAGCAGGCTGAGCGCGGCAAGGCCGAGGCTCATCAGGATCATGCCGCCGCCGCCGAGGATGCCCGCCGGATACCGATCTGCCAGCCGGCCGACGAAGGGCGCGCACACCGCGACGGTCAATGGCCAGGGCGTCATCAGCAGTCCGGTCATCACCTGGTCCAGATGCAAGCGGTCCTGGAACAGGAACGGCAGCGAGACCTGCGCCATGGACTGCGCGATGAAGGAGCAGATGGAGGTCACGACCGACAGCGCGAACAATGGAATGCGCAGCAGGTCCACCGGCAGCAGGGGGGATGTCCGCGCCATCTGCCGCATGACCAGGAACGTGCCGGCGACCGCGGCGACCAGGAACTGGACCGAGACATGCGCCAGGGTGTCGCCATGACCAAGCTCGGAGATCGCGATCAACAGGCTGCCGATGGCGACGGCCTGGAGTGCCGCGCTGATCATGTCGAATTTGGTGCCGGAATGCGGAGTGTCGGGCAAAGCGCGCCAGGCGATCACCGCGGCCGCGACACCGAGCGGCACGTTGACCTCGAACAGCCAGGGCCATGGCGCCACGGCCAGGATCGCCGACGCCACGCTGGGCCCCGCGGCCGAGGCGATGGAGCCGATCGTGGCATTGATCCCAACCCCGCGACCCAGCCAGCGCCGAGGATAGATGAAGCGGATCAGGGCGCTGTTGACGCTCATGATGCCGGCGGCGCCGAAGCCTTGCAGGATGCGGGCGGCGATCAGCACGGGCAGCGAATCGGTCAGGGCACAGAAAACGGAAGCGATGGTGAACACCACCAGGCCCCAGCGATAGACGAGCCGATAGCCGAAAATCTCGCCCAGGGACGACAGCGGCAGCAGGGACACGGTCACCGCGAGTTGGAATGCGTTGACCACCCAGATGGAGTTCGCCGCCGTGGTCTGCACGTCGCGCGCGATTGCCGGCAGGGCGACATTGGCGATGGCGCCGTTGAGCACCGCCAGGGTCAGGCCCAGTCCAATGGTCAGGATGGCCCAGCCTCTCTGCGGGAATGGCAATCCATCCGGCGTTGCGGAAGGGTTCGGCGCTGCTTCCATCAGGTCCGGACCAGCCGGGGCAGGGCGGTCACCACGTCCTCCACCGGCAGCCCGGACAGGTCCGGCCGGCGCAGGATAGTGACCGACGGCCCCCGGGGCGCGCACAGCACAGGATCGGAATCGTGAGAGAACAGCACGACCGACGGGCATCCGACGGCCGCGATCAGATGCATTGGTCCGGTGTCATTGCCCACGGACAGGCAGGCGCGTCGGGCCAATTCCGCCAGATCGCCGAAATCGGTCTGTCCGGTCAGGTTGATTGCCGCGTCGATCTCCGCCGCCAATGCGCCTTCACCGCGACTTCCGACCACGATTGGCGTGATCTCGCGCTTCAGCAGTTCGCGGGCGAGTGCGGCGTATCGGTCCACCGGCCAGCGCTTGGCCGGCCGTCCGGGGGAACTGCCCGGCACCAGAAGCGCATAGTCGCGTGGCAGGCCGAACCGGGCGACATTGCCCGTGCACCAGGACAGATCGGGCTGCGGGACAGTGTCAATCCCCGCCTGGCGCAGTTGCTCGGCCTGGCGTTCATGGTCGTGCCAGGTGTTGCGCAGCGGATTGCGGTCGGGAAGCGAGCAACCGGGCGCGATTCCCGACCACGCCGGGCGGCGCGCGTGCGGAAACAGGCGAAAATAGCGGGATGACCGCCCCGATGTCTGCAAATCGTAAACCCGGTCGAACCGTCCCTCCATCAGCGCTCGGCGTAACCGCAGCACCCCGGGAATGTTCCACCAGGATGGCTTTTGGTCTATCAGAACCCGGTCAAAATAGGGTGAGGAGGCAAACCAATCGGCAAATGGCTCGGTGGTCAGGACCGTTATCTCAGCCCCGGGATGGTGCCGGCGGATCGCCGCGTAAGGACCCAGGGAGAGGATGACATTGCCGAACGCACCCAGCTTGACGACGAGGATGCGCTGGTCAGGCATCGCCACCTTGTCTGTCGGTTTTGCTGCAGTGCCGCATACCCCTGCCTATCAGCCCGCCTCACCCTCGGCAACCGGCGCGGGATGGGTTCTGATCCAATGTTGCGCGATATCCAGCCGCCTTGTGACCCAGACATCGCTGAAACGGCGGATATGATCGAGCAACCGCTCCAGGCCCGCGGCACGCGCGGGATGTCCGATCAGGCGCATATGCAGGCCGATCGACAACATGCGCGGCTGGGTCTGTCCCTCCCGATACAGGAAATCGAACGCATCGCGGCAGTAGTGGAAGAAATCGTCCCCCGTCCCGAAGGCGCCGCGGCCGAATTTGGCGTCGTTGGTGGACAGGCTGTAAGGCACGATCAGATGCAGCTTGCCGCTGACCTTGGTCCAGTACGGCAACTCATCGTCGTAGGCATCGGAATCGTAGAGGAAGCCGCCCTCCTCCACCAGCAACCGCCTTGTGTTCACGCCGGGGCCGCTGCGGCAGTACCAGCCGAGGGGGCGTTCGCCCATGGTCTGACGCAGAGAGGCGACGGCCCGGGCGATGCGCTCGCGTTCGACGTCCTCGGCCAGTTCGAAGTGCTTTTCCCAGCGCCAGCCATGGCAGCAGACGTCAAACCCCGCATCCCGGATCGCGGCGGCGGCCGGGGGATTGCGTTCCAACGCCAGGGCGCAGCCGAACACGGTCAGAGGCAGGCCGCGTTCGGCGAACAGGCGCATGATCCTCCAGAAGCCGACGCGGCTGCCATAGGCGAACATGCCCTCGGCCGCGAGGTCACGCCCGACCACGCCCGGATTGCTGGTGCCGTATTCGGTCAGGCCCCACTCGGACACTGGATCGCCGTCGGGGATCGAGGGTTCCGACCCTTCCTCGAAATTCAGCACGAAGTTGACGGCCAGACGCGCATCGCCCGGCCAATGCGGGTTGGGTGGGTTGGCGCCGTAGCCGATCAGATCCCGGTCCATCGCAATCCCTCCTGTGTCGGTTGCACGCGCATCCGGTCCCGTGCGCCGGCCACAGTAGGGCGTGCCGGCGATGTCCTCAACGCGAACCGGGCGGTGGGGGTTCGGCGCGGAGTCCGGTCAGTCCCAGACAGTGAGGCTGGCGATCCGGGCCAGACCAAACGCCGCGGCTTGCCCATCATGGCGTTCCGCGAATCCACCACAGGCCGCGATCGCTGTCGCATAAAGCTCGGTCAGGCCTGGTTCGCCGATGACCTGCACCGCCACGTTTCCGCCGGTTCGGGCCAGGGCCGCACGGATTTCGTGGCCGATGAGAAGGCCGGAGAGATAGGCGGGCGCGTCCGTGTCGATCAGTTCCCCGGACAACCCGCGGGATCGCACGCCGAACAGATGGTGCAGCAACCCGCCCGGATTGGCGGAGCGGCGAAGTCCGGCTTCGAACGGCGCCCCACCCACGGGCGTCCCAGGGGGGCCGTCGCGCATCATGCGGCCCAGGATGGTGTGGCCGCGCAGGGCGGCGAAGACCTCGCCGGTCATGTGGGTGGTGAAGCCGGTGATGCGGCCGCCCTCGACGGTCACCCATTTGGAATGTGTGCCGGGCAGGCAGGCCAGGCCGCCGGATCGGATCAGGGACGGAACGCCGAGTACCTGGGCTTCTTCGCCGCGCATGAGTTCGGGGACGCCGGACGGATCGGTGCCGGACAGGCCGGGGACCAGCTTGACCCTGGCCCAGTCGAACGGGATGTCGATCAGGGCGGCGGCGAGGTCGGGCAGGCCGGCGGGGCAGGGGAGGTATGGCGCCTCCACCCAGCCCTGACGGCTGCCGATCATGCCGGACAGCAGCACATGCGCCTCCCCGGCGGCGAGCCAGGGGCCGATTTCTTCCCGCAGCGTGTCGCCGAAGCGGGCGTCGGGGACGTTCATGATGCCGCGCTGGCTGGTGCGCCGGTCGCGGATCGTGCCGTCCCGGGCCATGCGGAACGCGCGAAAACTGGTGGTGCCCCAATCGATGCCGATCATCCGACGTCCTTCCCGGGGGGTGTGAAGGGGCGGATTGTAGCGTGGATTGGGGGGGGAGCGCGATGGTGGGCGGGTGTTGGCAGCAATTCTCATTGTGGCCGAACGCCAGATCCTCATCGTGATGCCCGGGCTTGACCCGGGCACCTGCATCAGCACCGGCCATTGGAATAGTTGTGTGTTTGGCTGTTGCGTGGGTTGCCTTATTCAGTCTGGCAATGACGGAATGGCGGAACGACGGGGCCGAACCTATTTTGCAACCAGCGCGTCCGTGCCCGTTTTGGCGATCACGCCGTCCTGCCCGCCGGTGCCACCGCTGACCCCGATCGCACCGATCAACTTGCCGTCGACGACGATCGGCAATCCGCCCTCGGACGCCGCGCCGTCGAACAGGCCGAGCAGGCTGAGGGTCGCGGGGGAACCGCTGTTGACCGCGTTGGCGATGAGGAGGGTCGACCGGCGCAGCATGGCGGCGGTGCGCGCCTTCGACTGGGCGATGGGGATGGACGCGTACTGGGTGTTATCCAGCGTCGCATGCGCGATCAGGTTGCCCGAGGGATCGACCACTGTGATCGCCATCTTCCAGTTGCGCTTCTTTGCGTCATCCGCCGCGGCGCCGATGGCCTTGTGCGCCTGGTCCAGGGTGATGGGCGCGCCGTAGGGAATGTCGAAGGGCATGGCGTCCGGGATGGGCGCCGGGGCGGCTGGGGTAGCCGGTGCCTGGGCGAGAGCGAGCGGGGCAGTCAGAAGCGTGGCACCGATCGTGGCAAGGGCGAGAATTATACGCATGGACGTTTCTCCCATTGGATTATTGCGGTTCGACGCCTGCCTGCCGGATTTGTTGCTGACTGGCCTGTTCGTTGATCGATGTCATCGTTGCCCGCCCGGCGTCACCCAAACCACTATAGCGCCTGTGCCGCCTTCAGCACATCCGCCGCATGACCCTTGACGCTGACCTTGCGCCACATCTTGGCGATCTTGCCATCGGCGCCGACCAGGAACGTGCTGCGTTCCATGCCCATATACTTGCGGCCGTACATCGATTTCTCGACCCATGTGCCGTATTTGTCCGCCACCGCGTGGGATTCGTCGGATGCCAGCGGGAAGGTCAGGGAATACTTCGCGGCGAAATTCTCGATCGGCTTGATCTTGTCCGGCGACACGCCGATCACGTCCAGGCCGATCCCACCCAGTTGCGGCAACGCTTCCTGGAAGCCGCAGGCCTGGGTGGTGCAACCTGGTGTGTTGGCCTTGGGGTAGAAATACAGCACGTAGGGCTTGCCCCGCAGCGCCGCGGAACTGACCGTCCGTCCGCCGCTGGCCGGCATCTCAAAGTCCGGAGCCTGATCCCCTTCCGCAACACTCATGTCCCGATCTCCCCGATATGACGCACGAAGATCGCGCGCACCTGTTTCGCCATGGCGTCAAGGGTGACGCGCAGGCCCGCCAAGTCAACCGCGTCCGCGCCGGCCGCCGAACAGGCGCGCAGCAGCAGGGACGCGGTGATGTCCGGCAGGTCCGCTGTCCCGTCCCGCCCGACGGTGATGCGCAGCATCCCCTGCACCGTGCGCCAGACGCAATCGGCCTGGATCAACAGATTGGCGTCCTCGACCGGCAGCACGCCGGCCTCGGCCAGGCGTCGCAGCGCCACCCGCGCCGTGGGGGCGCACACGCCGGGATAGTCGCGGCCATGGATCAGTTGCAGCGCCTGGGCCACGAACTCCACCTCGACCTGGCCTCCGGGCCGCTGCTTCACATCCCACGGACCATCGGAAGGCAGCTCCCGCAGCATCCGAGCCCGCATGGAGGCCGCGTCGGCGCGGACCTGCGCGGGGTCTCCGGCGCCGCCAATGGCTTCGGCGATCGCGGCTTCCACCTTGCGCCGCAGCGCCACCGGTCCCGCCACCACGCGCGCCCGGGTCAGCGCCATTCGCTCCCACGTCCAGGCGTCTTCGGCATGGTAGCGGCGGAACCCGGCCAACGACACGGCGACCGGCCCCTTGTTGCCGGACGGGCGCAGCCGCATATCGACGGCATAGAGTTGCCCCTCCACGCCCGGGGCGGTCACCGCGGCCACATAGGCATGCGCGGCGCGAACGAACCATTGGCTCGCCGGCATGTTGCGGGCGCCACCCCGGCTTTCCGTGACGTCATCCGGGTGGTCGTAAATCAGCATCAGATCGAGATCGGACCCGGCCATCATCTCCCGTCCGCCGGCCTTTCCCAACGCCACCACCACCATGCCGCCGCCCCGCACCCGGCCGAACCGTGTGGCGAAATCCTTCATCACCGGTTGCAGCAGCGCCGCCAGCGCCGCCTCGGCCATCGCGGTGCGTCGTTCGGCGGCGCCGTCGGTGTCCAGCCAGCCTTCCATCGTTCCCACGGAAACGAAGAAATCCGCTTCTTTCACGGTCCGGCGGATCGTTTCGATCACGTCTTCCAACTGCTTGGCGTCACCCAGTTGGGCTCGCAGACGCCGGGGCGGCGGGATCTCCTCCTCCTGGGTCAGCAGGCCTTCCAGGGCGCTGGGATGGCGCGCCAGGTACTCAGCCAGGGTGGGCGCGGCACCCAGAACCGCGGCGATGCGTTCCAGCAGGGAGGGGTTGCGCTGAAACAGGGACAGCAACTGCACGCCGGCGGGCTGCGCCGCCAGGAACCGGTCGAAGCGGTTGAACGTCTCGTCCGGATGCGCCTGAGCGCCGAGACGGGCGAGAATGGAGGGTAGCATGGTCGCCATCAGATCGCGGGCGCGCATGGATCGCAGGGCGCGGACATGCCCCGCCTGCCAGCCGCGAATGGCGGTGACGATCCGCTCGGGCGCCCCGAATCCCAGCCCGCGCAGTGCCGCCAGGGTGGTATTCGGCGCCGGACCGTCCCCGCGAAAATCCAGTTCGGGGCCGGTTGGCATGCCGTCCGGCAGGTCCGGCACCAGTTCGAACACTTCCGCATACCGAAGCCGCACATTGGCGAGCTGGTCCAGCAGCGCGTGGGCGAAGGCGGGGGGATCGGCATACCCCATGAAGGTCGCGATCCGCGCCAGATCGGTCGGTTTCACCGGCAGTTCGTGCGTCTGGCGGTCGGCCACCATCTGCAATCGATGCTCGACCTGACGCAGGAAGCGGTAGGCGGTTTCCAACTCCGCGGCGACATTGCGCGGCACGTGACCGGCCCGCACCAACAACCGCAACGCGCCCAGGGTCGTCGGGTCGCGCAACACCGGATCGCGCCCACCCCAAACGAGTTGCAAGGTCTGCACCAGAAATTCGATTTCCCGAATCCCCCCCTCGCCCAACTTGACGTTGTGCCCGGCGATCCGGGCGACGGGGTCGTCGGACCCGTTCAGGGCGGTGCCCTTGTGCTGGTCGATCCGCCGCTTCATCGCATGGATATCGGCGACGGCCGCGAAATCCAGGCCACGACGCCAGACAAACGGCCGGATCGCCTCCAGGAACTCCGTGCCCACCGCAAGATCGCCGGCCACCGGGCGGGCCTTGATCATGGCCGCGCGTTCCCAGTTCTGGCCCATGCTTTCGTAATAGGTGATCGCCGCCGTCAGGGAGATTGCGGGTGGGGTCGCGGCGGGATCGGGGCGCAGGCGCAGGTCGGTGCGGAACACATACCCGTCGGCGTCCCGGGCTTCCATCAGCGACACCAGACCCCGCGCAACCCGGGACATGAAACCACCCATGGCGTCACCGGCCGTCCGCTCGGTATAAATCGGCGCGGCGGAATCGTACAGCAGCACGAGGTCGACATCAGACGAATAATTCAGCTCGCGCGCACCCAGTTTGCCCATGCCCAGCACGGTGAACCCACCGCCGCGGGCGGGATCGGCGCCGTCCGGAAGGCAGAGTTCTCCCGCGTCATGAGCCGATCGCAGAAGATGGGCGACGGCCAGGGACAAGGTCGCCTCGGCCAGGCCGGACAAGGCCGCCGTGACCGTTTCCAATGGCCACAGATTGCCGATATCGGCGACCGCCGTTGCCAACGCGACAACGCGCTTGGTTCGGCGCAGCGACGCGGCGATCCGATCGCGCGGCTGGGCGGGCGGCGTGGCCGCGAGCCGTTCCATTTCCGCATGCAGCACGCCATCCGGTCCTTCCGCGATCAGACGGCGCAGAGACGCGGATTCGCGGATCGCCAGATCGGACAGATAAGGGCTGTTGCCGCCGAGGCATCGCAACAGGGCCAAGGCGGCCGGACGCGTCGCGAGACGGGCTTCGGTGCGGCCCAGATCGGCGAAACGCTCCACCAGCCGGTCGGCGGCAGCGGGATCGTGGGGCGCGGGCCAGATTTCGGGCAGAGAGAAGGCCAGGTTCTTCATGATGCGGCAGGCTGGCCATGAGGTGGTTGCGGGGTCAAGCGGTGATGACCGTTGGCAGGCTGCTCCATCGGCTGACCACTGTCGCGCTGACATTGGTCGTGGTGGTGGCAATCCTGGCGGTCGGCCTGGCCTGGCGCCTGTCCATGGGCCCGATCGATGTCGGTTGGGTGGCCGCCCGCATGGAAGCCTTGGTCAACGAGAGCGACGGACCAACCCGGATGGCCATCGGTGGCGCCCAACTCGGCTGGGAGGGATTCCGCCATGGTGTCGGCAATCCGCTGGAACTGCGCCTGTCGAACGTCGTGGTATCCGATCGCGCGGACCACCGCCTGCTCGATATTCCCAGTGCGCACCTGACCGTGTCGTTTATCGCCCTGTTGCAGGGACGGCTGGTGCCCCGATCCCTGGAAATGATCGGTCCGAAGCTGCGGATCATTCGTGGGATGAACGGCGCGTTCAGTCTGGACATCGGCAGTCTGAACGAAATGACGGACGCGCCCCCGACCGCGCCCCCCCCGGTTGGTGCGCCCGCGGTTGGCGACCCGTCGGCTGACGCAACCGAAGGACCGACGCTCAAGACCCTTCTGGCGGAATTTGCCCGGCCCGCGTCCGGCGATGCGAACGATCGGCGCGGTCTGTTCAGTCAGATGCGCCGCTTGGTGATAGACGGCGCCGATCTGACCATCGTCGATCGTCAGTTGGCCGCGACCTGGCATGCCCCGGATGCCAACATTGCCCTGACCCGTAACCCCAATGGTGGCGTGGCCGGGGTTGGCACCATGACCCTGGCGCTCGGTGCAGAGGTGGCCACTCTGTCGGCGAATGCGGTGCTCGAAGCCGGGGGGGAACACACCCGCGTTGACGCCACGCTGACCCCGATTGC
Source organism: Asaia bogorensis (assembly GCA_945871455.1). Classification (GTDB taxonomy): domain Bacteria; phylum Pseudomonadota; class Alphaproteobacteria; order Acetobacterales; family Acetobacteraceae; genus Rhodopila. The sequence continues at coordinate 9,867 of CAMBXJ010000007.1, read as the reverse complement.
CCCCGCATCCCTGGCCAGGATCGTGCCGAAACTCGCTTTCCTCAGCCACGTCGATGCCCCGGTCGGCCTGCGGGCGGAGCTGCATCTGGGTATGGGACTGGAGCCGACCCAAACCCGCATAACCGCGCGGATCGGCACCGGAAAATTGACCCTGGGGGACGGGACCGCCAAGCTCGTGGAGGCGACCGTGGTCGTCGCCGCATCCGATCGGCAAGCGACCATCGAAACCGCCGAATTTCGGATCCAGCCGCGCCCCGCGGCACAGACAACCCTGCTGAAGGTGTCCGGCACCGCCGCCCGCAACGATGGCAGGATCGAAGCCGCGCTGTCCGTCGCCCTGGACCAGTTGGCCTTCACCGACCTCTCCATCCTATGGCCCCCCGACCTCGCACCCAACGCTCGGCCGTGGCTTCTGGAAAACGTGACCACCGGTATGGCACGGAACGGACAGATCGACATCGGGTTGCAGGTGGACGAGGCATCTGGGGATACGGTTGTCACCCGCATCACCGGCGCCCTGGATGGAGACGACCTGACCGTTCATTGGCTGCGCCCGGTCCCCCCTCTGGATCGCGGCCAGGCGCGCCTGCGGGTTCTGGATGCGGACACCTTGGAAATCACGGTCGGTGGCGCGCGCCAGAAGGCCGGCGCCAAGGGCAACGGCTATCTGACCGTGCGATCCGGCAAGGTCCGCATCACCGGCCTGGCGCAGCGCGACCAGATCGCGACGATCCAGGGGGACGCCAACGGCTCGCTCGCCAATGCAATCGGGCTGCTGCGGGAGCCCCGGCTGCGCATCCTGGACAAGAATCCGGTCGACCTGCGGGACCCGGCCGGCGACGTCAACGCAACAATTTCGGTGGTGGTGCCGCTGGAGAGCAATGTGCGCGACGATGAGGTGGTGACCCGCGCCACCGTCCGCCTGACGCAGGTCCGCCTCGCGGGACTGGTGGCCGACCGCGATATCGACCAGGGCAATTTCGAGATGGGCGTCACCGATGACGGGCTGACCGTCAAGGGCAAGACGCTGCTGGCGGGCATTCCGGTGCAGGTCGATGGCACGATGGATTTTCGCCCCGGCCCACCCACCCAGGTGGTGCGCCGCATGGTGGTGACCGGCCGGCCGACTCCGCGGCAGTTGCTGGCCGCCGGGCTGGACCCGGCCAATGTGCTCGCCGGCGAGATCCCCGGTACCGCGACCCTGACCGAGCGACGCAACGGCGAATCTGAAATCGCCGTTGAGGCGGATCTGACGCCGGTCGTTCTTGCCGTGACACCGATTGGCTGGACGAAACCGGCCGGTGTGCCAGCCAAGGGGACAGGCCGGGTGCTGGTTTCCAAAGGCCGGCTGAAAGGGATCGACCGTATCCAGGTGGAAGGTACCGGTCTGTCCTTGCGCGCCACGGTCGACACGGTCGATGGCAAGATGTCGCTCGTCCACCTGGAACGTGCCGTCCTGGGCCGCACCGACGCGCAGGGCCGCGTCCGTCTGCCACCCGCCGGCCCGATCGCGATCGAGGTCACCGGCGGCACGCTGGACCTGGCCGCAAAACTGTCCGCGAAGACCGCGTCGATTGACCGGAACGCCCCGGACCCGCCGCCCGACCCCGCCTGGACGATCAACGCCCGCTTCGATCGTGTGCTGCTGGCGGGCGGCAAGGCCGCATCGTCCGTCGTGGCGCGGGCCAACAACGATGGGCGGATCTATCGTTCGGCGGGGATCACCGGCCTGACCGGGCTCAATATGCCTTTCACGTTCGATATCGGGATGTCCGGCGGTATCCGCCATGTGGCGGCGACCACCGTGGATGCCGGTTCCCTGCTGCAGGGTCTGGATGCGGTCAAGACGCTGGAAGCCGGGCGGCTGACATTGTCCGGCAGGTTCGACGACACAAAGCGAGGCAATCCGTTGGTCGGATCGGCCAATATCGAGGATTTTCGCGTCCGCGGCTCGGTCGGGCTGGGCAAGCTGCTGCAGTCGATGACATTGTACGGGCTATTGGATGTGCTGCGCGGACCGGGGATCGGTTTTTCCAAGCTCGTGGCCCCGTTTTCCCTGCATGATCAAACCCTGCAACTGAACGACGCCCGCGCGTTCAGCGCATCGTTGGGCCTGACCGCGAAGGGACGGTTGGATCTGGGCGGCGAAAGGATGGATGTGGAAGGCACGATCGTGCCGGCGTATTTCTTTAACTCGCTGCTTGGCAATATTCCGCTCGTCGGCAAATTGTTCAGCCCCGAAACCGGCGGCGGAGTCTTCGCCGCGCGCTACACGTTGCGTGGCCCGATCCAGGACCCGGATGTGTTCGTGAACCCGTTGAGCGCGCTGACACCCGGGTTCCTGCGAGAAATATTCGGGCTGTTCTGATCCGCCCGGACCGTTGGGATTGCCGACCCTATGCGGCCCAGCCGAGGCCGGCTTGACCCGGAGCGCGATCCGGGCTGGCATCCGGCCGCAGCACAAGGAGGAAGCCCATGCCAACGAAATTGCCGGTCGTGATTGTCTTCGACACATTCGGCTCCGTGGTCGATTGGCGCGGCAGCCTGATCGCCGACCTGACCGCGTATGGGCGCCAGCGAGGCGTCGCCGCCGACTGGCCGGCGTTGGTGGATGCGTGGCGGGCTTCGTATCATCCCTCCATGGACCGGGTGCGCAAGGGAGAGTTGCCCTGGACCAAGCTGGACGCGCTGCACCGGGGATCGCTCGACAAGCTGGTCGCCGATTTCGGCATCACCGGCCTGACAGAGGCCGATCTGGTGCATATCAACCTGGGTTGGCACCGGCTGAACCCCTGGCCGGACTCGGTCGCCGGGCTGACCCGCCTGAAGACGAAATTCGTGATCGGGCCGCTGTCGAACGGCAATGTTTCGTTGCTGACCTATATGGCCAAGCACGCCGGACTGCCGTGGGACATGGTGTTCGGGTCCGACCTGTTCATGCATTTCAAGCCGGATCCGGAGACGTATCTGGGCGTCGCCGCGATGATGGACCTGGAGCCGGGGCAGGTCATGCTGGCCGCCGCGCACAACAACGATCTGGCGAACGCGCGCAAATGCGGGCTGATGACCGCGTTCTGGCCTCGCCCGGACGAATATGGGCCGAACCAGGTACGCGATTTCACCGCGGACCAGGAATGGGACGTGGTGGCGACGGATATCGAGGATCTGGCGAGACAGTTGGGCGTTTGAGTCAGGGGGGCCGCCACGGCGCATCCGGGGTCCAGGCGAGCCATGATCGGATCGCCAGATGGCTTGACCTGAACGGGCGGCATCCACATGTAGGATTGTAGGATCCAATCCGCCGCCCGCGAGGCCCTCATGACCGCCACAATCCTGTCCGGCCGGAAGTTCAACCAGGATGTCAGCGGTGCCAAGCGCGCCGCGAACAACGGCCCCGTGATCATCACCGATCGCGGGGAACCCGCCTACGTGTTGCTGCGCCACGAAGACTATCGCCGTCTTGTGGGTGGCGGCCCGACCATCCGGGACATGCTGGACCAGCCCGGAATGGAGGATATCGACTTCGAGCCGATCCGCCTCGGCAGCGGCATCATGCGTCCCGCGGACCTGGACTGATGGTCCTGCTGGACACCAATGTCCTGTCGGAACTGCGGCGGCGCAGCCGAACCGATCCCAGGGTCGCGGCCTGGGCGGATAGTGTGCAACCGTCGGACCTGTTCCTGTCGGCGATTACCATTCTGGAAATCGAAGCGGGCACATTGATGTTGCAGCGTCGCGACGCCGAACGAGGCGCTATTCTGCGCGCGTGGATTGACGGCGCGGTCCTGCCGGCTTTCGAGGGACGAATTCTCTCCGTCGACACGGACGTCGCCCAATGCTGTGCCGGCCTCCATGTCCCCAATCGGCGGGCGGAGCGCGATGCGCTGATCGCGGCAACGGCGATCGTGCATCGCATGTCGATCGCCACACGCAACGTCGTGGATTTCCAACCGATGGGTGTGAGCCTGATCAATCCGTGGGCGTGGTAGGGGCGACGCCGTCGCCATGCGGATGCTTCTCCCCCGAATTGCCGCACGAGGTCCGGGCTGGCCGCGTCGCGTGCGTCCACCCTTGTCGTTCTACCCAACCGGAGCGAAGCTGTCCCCCGACAATCCGACCACCCGGGGGAAACCATGCCATCCGACCTGCACAACCTTGAAGCCGCGCTCCAACTCTATTTCGACGGCCTCTACGAAGGCGACGCCGACAAGCTCGGCCGCGTCTTCCACGCCGAGGCGCACCTGTTCAGCGTCGCCGACGGCAAGCTCGCCGACCTGCCCCTGGAAAAATGGTTTGAACTGGTCCGTAGCCGAGGGTCCGCCAAGGCCGCCGATCTTCCTCGCAACGACTGGATCGTGCATATCGACCGTTCAAGCCCGACCACGGCCTTCGCCAAGGTCAACTGCCAGATCCCGCCGCGGTACTTCACCGACTACCTGACGTTCGTGAAGCTCGCCGACGGCTGGCGCATCATTTCCAAAACCTTCCACGCCGAGACACGCTGAGCACCATGATCTACGATTTCATCATCGTCGGCGGCGGGTCCGCCGGTTCGGTCCTCGCCAACCGCCTGTCGGCGCGCAGTGCCAACCAGGTCCTGCTGCTGGAAGCCGGCCAGGACACCCCGCACGGCAAGGTCCCGGCCGCGGTGCTCGATTCCTATCCCGGCACGGCGTATCTCAATCCGAACTACACGTGGAACCAGTTGAAGGTCACCACGGAGGTCATCTCCCACAACAATCCGGAAGAAAAGAAGCCGCCGCTGCGCACCTATGAACAGGCGCGCATCCTGGGCGGCGGATCGTCGATCAACGGCCAGCTCGCCAATCGCGGCGCACCGACCGACTACGACGAATGGGCCGACCGCGGCGCCACCGGCTGGAACTGGGACAATGTCCTGCCCTACTTCAAGAAAGTAGAGCGTGACATGGATTTCGACGGCCCCTATCACGGCAAGGAAGGCCGCATCCCGGTCCGTCGTATTTTCCCCGATCTGTGGCCGGAACATGCCAAGGCGGTTGCCGAGGCCTTCAAGCAGGCCGGCTGGAACTACCTGCTGGATCAGAACGCCGAATGGGTCGACGGATACTTCCCGATCACCATCTCCAACGCGTTTGAGCGTCGGGTCTCCGCGGCGATCGGCTATCTGGATCCCGGCACGCGGTTGCGGGAAAACCTGACAATCTCCACCGACACCGTCGCCGCATCGTTGATCTTCGAAGGCCACACCTGCGTTGGTGTGAAAGCCATGGTCGGCGGGCGGGAGCAGGAGTTCCGCGGCAAGGAAATCATCCTGTCGTGCGGCGCCATCCACTCCCCGGCGCATCTGATGCGGGCGGGGATCGGACCGGCCGGGCATCTGCGTGACATGGGGATCGATGTGCGCGTCGCATTGCCTGGTGTCGGGCAGCGCTTGCAGGATCATCCGGCGGCGGCGGTGGCGGCGTTTCTGAAGCCGCATGCGCGTATTATTCACGACTATTCTCGCCGGCATATCTACACGGCACTCCGTTACTCCACCAATCTGCCGGGGATTCCGCCGGGCGACATGATGACGGTGGTGACCAACAAGACCTCCTGGCACAAGATTGGCGAGCAGATCGGGTCCTTCATCGTCACCGTCTACAAGACCTACTCCGAAACCGGGGAAGTGAAGCTGAATTCGGCCAACTGGCGCGATGAGCCCAGCGTGGATTTCAACCTGCTGTCGGATCAGCGGGACCTGGAGCGGATGATGGATGGCATCCGTCGTTTCGGTGCCATGCATCTGACCTCGGTCATGCAGGGTGTCACGTCGAACCCGTTCCCCGCCAGCTACAGCGACAAGGTGCGCCAGGTCGGGCTGCTCAGCCGCAAGAACAAGTTCATCACCGATGCGGTGGGCGCGATGCTGGATGGACCGGCGGCCTTGCGGAACATCCTGATCAACAAACTGATCATGGAAGGCGTTACCTTGCAGGACCTGCTGACGGACGACGATGCGTTGGAGGCATTCGTGCGCAAGGCGTCGGTCGGCGTATGGCACGCGTCCTGCACGTGCCGGATGGGCGCCGAGGACGACCCGATGTCGGTGACCAGCCCGGTCGGACGGGTGAAGGGGGTGGCTGGATTGCGGGTGGTCGATGCGTCGGTCTTCCCGGTCGTGCCGTGCGCGAATACCAATTTCCCGGTGCTGATGACGGCGGAGAAAATGGCGGACGCGATTTTGGCGGGGACGTGAAGGACGGGGGACCTGTTGGGCGAGACGATTCGCAAGCGGCGGAGCAACCGTCTGCCGAGCGCCGTGGCGCTGGCAATGGGTTTGTGGTGCGCTCCGTGGGGCGCCCTTGTCGCGCAAACACCGCCGCCGGTGTTCGGCGCTTTGCCGCCGCCTGGCTCCCCTCTACCCGCCATCGCCCCACCGGACGAACCGCGCCTCGCCCCCGGCCTGCCGCGCCCGCCGCCCGGGGTGACCCCGGACCTCGCGACCCAGGGCGCCACCCACGCGATCGACCGCGTGGTTATCGACGGCGTCACCGCCTTTCCGGATGCCGCTATCGCGGCCCTGGCCAGTGACCTGACCGGCGGTGCGATCCCGGAAGGGCGGATCGAAACCGCGCGCCGCGCCATCATCGATCTGTACCGGGGGAGCGGCTATATCTACACCACGGCCTCGGCCGTCATTCGTGGTGGCGAACTGCGCCTGACGGTCATTGAAGGGTATGTCGCCGACGTCAAACTGGAAGGCGATATCGGTCCCGCCGCGACCCAGGTGCTGCGCTTCCTCAACAACCTGGTCGGCCAGAAACCGGTCAGTACCAAGCTGCTGGAACGCTGGCTGCTGCTGGCACAGGACATTCCCGGCCTGAGCGTCCGCTCCACGCTCAACCCGTCGGCCGGCGATGCTGGCGAACTGACGCTGATCGCGCAGGTCTCCCGCAAGCCGGTCAGCGGCTTCGTGTCGGCGGACAACCGCGCCTATGACCTGACCGGTCCCGAGCAGGGGCTGATCGCGTTCAATTTCGACAGTTTCTCGGAATTCGGCGAACGCACGCAGATATCGCTGTTCCGTTCGATCGGCCGCACCAACCGCTTCGCGCAGATCTCCAGTGAGGTCTACATGGGTGGGTCCGGCCTGAAATTCCGGGTCTATGGCGGCGCCGGCATCTCCACGCCGTCCGGCGGCCTGGCCTCGATCGGCTATCTGGGCGACACCACGGTCATGGGCGGGGCATTCACCTACCCATGGGTGCGTGCCCGCGACGAAAGCCTGAACCTGACGCTCGCGCTGGATGCCATCGAGAGCAACATCAGCAACAGCCTCGGCCCGGAAGGCGTCAAGCAGCGCGGCAGCTACGACAGTTTGCGCGTCCTGCGTCTCGGCGCCGATTATGCCATGCTGGACACCTGGTGGAGCGCCGAACGCAGCGCGGTCAGCGGCATCAGCGTGCGCATGAGCCAGGGCCTGACGACGCTGGGCGCGTCCAGCAACAACGACGTCACCACGCCGCCGGCTCGGCTGGGCGAGAAGATCAACTTCTGGAAGATGGCCGGGGAACTGACCCGCACCCAGACCTTGTTCCTGCCATTCGACGATTCTTCGGTCGCGTTGCGAACCTCGATCGGCTGGCAATATTCCGGCGATCTGCTGCCACCGGTGGAGAAGTTCTACCTCGGCGGCCCGCGCTTCAACCGCGGCTATTATTTCGGCCAGATCAGCGGCGACAAGGCGCTGACCATTTCGGCGGAGTTGCAATTTAACACTCCGTTGCCGGCGCCGTCATTCGTCCCGTTCGAAATGCGGACCCAGCTTTACACGTTCTACGACTGGGGGAAGGCGTTCCAGAACACCCATCTGGAACAGAATGTGACCGTGCAATCCCTGGGCCTCGGCGCGCGCATTTTCGTGTCCGACGCGGCGGAGATCGATCTGGAGGCCGCGCACCGGATCAATCGCTACCCCAACGGCCAGGGACCGGACGTGACGCCGCTGAAATCCCTTGCATTCTACTGGCAGGTGCTGTTTCGTTTTTGAGACTTGGCGTAAACACACCGGCGCCAGAAAGGACGCAGCATGACCAGGGCCAGCCGGCCGCCGCTATCGCCCACCCATAGCGCCGACACCGGAGCCGCGCGCAGGCTTAGCGACTCCCGGATCTTGCACCAGAGCGACGGTTTGTGGCTGCGCCAGGGGGCCAACTTAGCGCGCCTGAGCGCGGGGGCCGACTTAGCGCGCCTGAGCGCGGGTGCCGACCTAGCGGGCCTGAGCGCGGGGGGCGACTTACCGGGCCTGAGCAGCGCGGGGACCGACCTGCCGCGCCCGCGTGCGGGCGTCGACTTCATGCGGCTGTGCGACCGGTCCGGCCTGTTGCGCTCGACGGCGTTGCAGGCGGTGGCGTGCCTCGTCGTCGCCGGGGCATCGTTCGCCGCCGTGGCGCAACCGGCGCCGACCACGCGCCCAACTGGTGGGCAGGTCGTCGCCGGCCAGGCCAGCATCGCCCAGACCACGGCGCAGACGACGGTCAGCCAGTCCAGCCAGCGTGGTGCGGTGAACTGGCAGAGTTTCGACGTCGGCAGCCAGCACACCGTGCAATTCCAGCAGCCATCCGCCAACGCCGTGACGCTGAACCGCGTGGTGGGCCCCAACCCGTCGGAGATCGCGGGGCGGATCCAGGCCAACGGGCAGGTCGTGGTGGTCAACCAGGCCGGCGTGCTGTTCCATCGCGGCGCGCAGGTGGATACGGCGGGACTGGTCGTGTCCGCCGCCGGGATCAGCAACAACAATTTCATGGCCGGGCGGATGGTCTTCGATCAGCCCGCCAAACCCGGCGCGAAGATCGAAAATCGCGGCACCATCACCATCCGGGAGCAAGGTCTGGCCGCCCTGGTCGCCCCCCAGGTGGCCAATTCCGGTGTGATCCGCGCCAGGATGGGCAAGGTCATCCTGGCCGGCGCCGAGGCGCATACCCTCGACCTCTATGGCGACGGTTTGCTGTCGATCAATGTCACCCGGCAGGTGCAATCCAATCCGGGCGACGCGCCGGCCCTGGTCACCAACACCGGCACGGTATCGGCCGCCGGAGGCACCGTGCTGCTGACCGCCGAGGCGGTGGACGGCGTGGTGTCCACCCTGGTCAACAGCGGCGGGCGCGTATCCGCCAACACGCGCGGCGGCCAGACCGGGCGGGTGGTTCTGTCGGGCCGCGGCGGCGATGTCATCGTGGCCGGCACCGTCACCGCCGATGGCAACCGGGCCGGGCAGACCGGCGGCACGATCAGTGTTACCCCGACCGGGCATGTCACGGTCGCGTCGAGCGCGCGGATCAGCGCATCGGGGCAGGCCGGCGGGGGCACCGTCGCCATCGGGGTCGCCAGGGCCCGCTCGGCGAACGGCCCGCCCGTTACCGACCAGAAGATGGCGGCCAATATCACCGTCCAGCCAGGCGCCACCATCGCCGCCGACGCGCGAGTCCTCGGCACGGGCGGCAACATCACGTTGCTGTCGTCCGGCACCACGCGCATGAACGGCGCGATCAGCGCCCAGGGAGGCTCTTCCCGCGGCGACGGCGGCTTTGTCGAGGTGTCCGGGCACCGCCTGTCCAGCGTCACCGGGCGGATCACCGTTTCGGCGCCGAGCGGCCGGGCCGGGTCGATATTGCTGGATCCGGAATTTCTGGACATCGTCGATGCCAGCTTCGGTACCGGCACCTGGGACACGACGGTCAAGAACACCGGCACGGTCCTGTCCGGGGCCGCGTCCATCCCGCCGGACACGATCTCCAACACCGCGCTGAACGACTTCGAGGGCAATGTCCTTCTACAGGCCAACCAGACGATCACCGTGGCCGGCAATGTCAGCCTGACCAAGCAGCCGAACCTGTCGCTGAC
>CAMBXJ010000006.1 GCA_945871455.1 Asaia bogorensis | reverse complement strand
GGTGCCGCGGGTCTGGTGGAGGCCCTGCGCGACAAGGGCCTGACCGTGCCGATCGAAGGGCCGGACCAGCGCGACAAATTCCTGTTGGACGGGATCGCTGCGCAGGCCGCCGGTTATGGCTTCGACGCACGGAATGTCTCGCCGGATCGCTGGTTGGAGGAAGGTGACTCCATCCTGTTGGGCGACCATCGGTTCGACGTCCTGCACTGCCCCGGTCACACGCCGGGGCATCTGGTGTTCGTCAACCATGCCGCGCGGTTCGCCATCGTGGGCGACGTACTGTTCCAGGGATCCGTCGGTCGGACGGATTTCCCTTATGGCGATCACGACGCGCTGATTGGTGCCATCAAGACCAAACTGCTGCCTCTGGGAGACGATTTCGCCTTTCTTTGCGGGCATGGGCCAGGTTCGACCATCGGGGCGGAGCGGCAGAGTAACCCGTTCCTGCGGTGACCATTCGCCGAAAAGCGCTGTCCGGGTCGAGTAACCGACTTCCGTTGTTCCCTGACCTGGTCGAATCAGACCGAGTGGTATCTGACCTGGTGACATCTGACCTGGTGACATCTGACCTGGTGACATCTGACCGGGTGACATCTGACCGGGTGACATCTGACCGGGTGGCATCAGACCGGGTCGCACCGGGCTTGATTGCACCGGACCTGGACTGGTCCGGCGATGCGCCGCCGCCCCCCGCCGATCATGTATTCACCGACGTTCTGCGCGGGTTTTCCTACAATGGCGCCCCGACCGCCGTGTTCGACGACGCCGGTCTTCGCTATTACGTCAACGAATTCTGGACCTCCGGGCAGCGCCGCGGCCACAGCCTGCACGAGATCAGCTACCGCGCCTGCTTCAAGGCACAACTGCCGGAGTTCCTGATCCAGCGCCTGACCCGGGTCGGGGACATCGTCTACGACCCGTTTTCCGGTCGCGGCACCACGGCGGTGCAGGCCGGGTTGATGGGGCGCCGACCTATTGCCAATGATATCAATCCACTGAGCGCGATGTTGGCACGCCCTCGGCTGCACGCGCCCGACCTTGCAGCCATCCGTGCCAGGATGGCGTCGCTGGACCCGACCAATCACCAGGAGGCCGGACCTGACGATCTGCTGGCCTTCTACCATCCGGACACGCTGCATGGGATCGTCGGGTTGCGTCGCTATCTGCTCGACCGCGATGCCGCGGGCACGCTTGATCCAATCGACGATTGGATCCGCATGGTCGCGATCAACCGCCTGACGGGGCATTCGCCCGGCTTCTTCTCGGTCTACACCTTGCCGCCCAATCAGGCCGTCTCCGCCGTTCGGCAGCGGAAGATCAACGAAAGCCGAGGCCAGACACCGCCGCCCCGTGACATCGCGGCGATTATCCTCAAAAAGAGCCAAACCCTTGTGGACGACGGGATGCCCGGCGCGCATCCGGACCCTTTGTGGCTGACCGGCCCGGCGGATCGAACCCCCGCCATCCCGGATCGCGCGGTGGACCTGATTGTGACGTCCCCGCCGTTCCTGAATATCGTCGACTATGAAGGGGACAACTGGCTGCGTTGCTGGTTCGCCGGCATTGATCCGTCAACCGTGCGGATCGCCCGCCACGCCAACACCGCCGCGTGGGAGGCGTTTGTCCACGCCGCGTTCCGGGAGTTCGCCCGCATCGTCCGCCCCGGCGGCTATGTGGCTTTTGAGGTCGGCGAAGTCCGCGGCGGGAAGGTCCTGCTGGAACGTCATGCCGCCGCCGCCATCGCGGGCCTGCCGTTCCAGGTGGAGGGCGTGATGGTCAACCAGCAGGAATTCACCAAGACGGCGAATTGCTGGGGAGTCGGCAACAACCGCGGCGGCACCAACTCCAACCGGATCGTGCTCGCCCGCCGGCACATGCCGGCTTGATCCGTCCTTGAAGGAGGCAGCCGGCTGCCGCATCATCGCCCGATGTCAGTCACCATCCAGCTACGCCGCCTGCCGCATGGCGCCGACCTTCCGTTGCCGTCCTACGCCACCGAAGGGGCCGCGGGCATGGACCTGCTGGCGGCGGTCGCTGGGCCGGTGACGCTGGGTCCCGGTCAGCGCGCCCTGATCCCGACCGGCCTGGCCATCGCGTTGCCGCCTGGGCATGAATTGCAGATCAGGCCGCGATCGGGTCTCGCGCTTAGGCATGGCATCGTGCTGCCCAACAGTCCCGGGACCATCGACGAGGATTACCGGGGTGAGATCCAGGTCATCATGCTGAACACCGGCGATGCACCATTCGTGATCGAACGTGGTGCCCGAATCGCGCAGGCGGTCCTGGCGCCGGTCATCCGGGCCGTGTGGCGGGAAGTCGAAGCACTGGACGAAACCGCGCGCAATCAGGGGGGGTTCGGCAGCACGGGGACCTCCGGCCTGCCGGCCTGATGTCACAGGTCGGCTGATACAACCGACCTAACGCCCGTTGGCGGTCCACATATGACCGGCACCCGCGCTTCAGCGGCCGGGGGGCGGGTGGCCGGATCAAGCCCGGCAATGCCAAGGGCGGCGGTGCGGCGGTCAATCGTTGCGTCGGTTGGTTTCGTCCCCCACGGATCGCTGTCTCGCTTCCCAGCGCGACGCCTCAAGGAGCGACCTGTCCAGCAAATCCGCCAGCGTCGCAACGGATTGTGAGTCGGGCTCAGTCGTCTCGGTCCGCCGTTCGATTGCATGCGCCGCCGCCCCCAGGCCGGAAAGTCCCAGGGTCAGTGCCGCCCCGGCCAAGGCATGGGCTTCCCGGCGCAACCGCGGATAGGTTCCGGTTGCCACCGAGTGCTGGATCGCGGCGATGCGGATCGCGGCTTCGTCCCGGAAATACCCCATGGCTTCCAACACCCCGTCCAGGCCAATTGCATCCACCAGCTCTGACAGAAATGCATCATCAACCAGGATACCGCTCATCGACCCGGAACTGGCGATGGAGGTGTCGCCGGTGGCGACCTGGCATGGGCCGGCCGCTTGTGTCACGCCGCGGCCTGCAAATGTTCCGCAAGCCACTGATGCAACTCGTCTTCCGGCATCGCTCGGCCGAACAGCCAGCCTTGACCGATTTCGCAGCCTGCATCGCACAACATGGTCTCGATCGTCTCGGTCTCGATCCCTTCGGCCACCACGGTCAGCCCCAATTCACGTGCCATCGAAATGGTGGCGCGGACGATCTTCCAGGCATCCGGGTCGGTATCGCAATTGGCGGTGAACGACCGATCGATCTTCAGTTCCGAAAACGGCAGGCGCAGCAGGGTCAGAAGGGACGAATGCCCGGTGCCGAAATCGTCGATCGAGAGACTGACCCCCTTGATCCGGAGCCGCGTCAGCACCTCCGCCGCGACCAACGGATTGGAGATGACGGTGCTTTCCGTGATCTCCGCGATCAGCGCCCCCGGGCCGAGGCCGGTGTGGTTCAGGAGACGCTCGATCTCCTCCGGCAGCGACGGATCGGCCAGCACCAGGGGGGAGATATTCACCGCCACGCTGCAGGTCGGATACAGGGTCCGCCAGCGCCGGCACGCTTCCAACGCCTGCCGCAATATCCGAAACGTCAGAGGTACGATCAGACCGTTTTCCTCGGCCAGCGGAATAAAAACGTCCGGGGGCACCAGATGCGGCGTTGGCTGCGGCCAGCGGGCTAGCGCTTCCATGCCCACCACGCGCCCGTCGGCCAGGGATACCTTCGGCTGAAACTGCGCGACGATATGGTCCCATTGCAAGGCTTCCGCCAATTCCGAGGCGCTTGGTGGTCTCAGCCCTGGCCGTTCCGCGTCCGGTCGGCGCGCCGGGGCGTCGGCCAGCAGCGCCCGCAGCGCGGCGGGGGACAGCGGTTTCTGCAACGCCCCGCCAACCCGCAGGCCGAGCGCGGTGGCAAGCCGGGTGCTCGCGGTGCGCACGCGCTCATCGAGGCGTGAGATGAAGATCACGACGGGGTCGGAAATGCTGTCTCGCACCGCCTGCAACAGACTGATCCCGTCGTTGTCGCCCAGGGACAGGTCGAGCAGCACCACGTCGTAACGCACATGCGCCAGATGTTCGGCGGCTTCTTCCAGGGTTGCCGCCGATTCCGCCTGGTAGCCCATGGCCTCGGCGCCACGGGTGATGATCAGGCGCTGGATGCGCTCATCATCCACCACCAGGATTCGCCGTTGTTCGCTGGTTGCATGGTCCACGCCGCATCACCCAAGACAAATCCGTCCGCGGCATAGTCCGACCAAATCATGAACAATCGGTAAACGGCGGCCGCGATCTTTGGTGTGGCGTGGTTTGGTTGGGATCTTGTGAACCCGCCGTCTGGAGCGGTTTCACCCTGGCTGGAAACGGCAAACCGCTCTGGCTACTTGTTTGATCGCATGATTCGCGCACGGTTACGTTCCGCTCAGCACGATCATGCTCTACTCCTTCGCCATCGCGGGGCGGGCGCCTGGTTTGCCGGTTCGGCTGACGGGGCGAGCAGGCGCGCGCGGGGCGGGGCGTGCAGGGTCGCGCGGGGCGGGGCGTGCAGGGGCGCGCGGGGCGAGGTGTTTGGCGGGTCGCAGCACTTCGGCCCAGGCCTGCCGGCGGTCCTCGGCTTGGCTGGCGAGCGATCCCGCTTTCGCGAACGCTTCCTGGGCACCGTGTCCCAGGCGCCGGCGGGCTTCGTCGTCGCGCACCAACCAACTCAGAGTCGTGAACCAGGCGGCTTCGGTGTTCGCCGCCAACGCTCCGCCTGGCCCATCGGCGACCGATCCGCGATAGACCGGCATGTCCGAAGCCACGACAGCCATGCCGCGCGCGGCATAGTCCCAGGTCTTGATCGACGATTTGCTCAGGTTGAAATCGGTGTCCGCCAGTGGTGCCAGGCCGATATCCCACCCGCGTTGGCGGGTGAACCAATTGACGAAACCAGGATAGGAGTGGCTGGCGTTTGGTGTCGTGCCCATCCGGTTGATCCAGGATGGCAGGTCGGGGCGACTGGTAACCCCGATCAGATCGATGGACACGCGGTAGCCGAACTCCGCCACCAGACGTTGCAACACCGGTTGGATGATGGCGAAGTCGCTGTCATGGGTCGCGGTGCCCATGCACAGGATCCGTACCGGCTCCAGCCTGTCGCGCAGGATGATCGGCTGGTGCTGCCACAGTCTTTCGTCCAGACCGTTCGCCACGATGCGCACGTCCTTGCGCAGCGCTTGCAGGCGGGTGCGCAGGACGTCGGTGGAAACCCAGACATGATCGGCGTTGCGGATCATCCGCCCCACCACTTTCGCGAGCGGGCGCAATTCGGCGGCGTCCGGATGGGTGGACGGGATGTTCAGCAGGTCGTCGTCCAGGTCATAGAGCAGTCTTGCGCCGGTTTCCCGGGCATGCGCCGCCAGGGCATCGGCGTCTTCGATGTCCGAAATCGCGCCGCGATGGGTAACGAACACGTCGGCCTTGTAGCGCAAGGCCGTATCGACATCCGCCAGGACGACTTCCATCTCTCCGCCGATATCGGGATGGTCGAGCGGTTGCAGCAGGCGGATATAGGCGCACGGGCTGAGCACGGTTCTATCGAACCGCTCCGGTATCACGACGACGCGCGGCTTTCGATCCTGTGCACAACCGATTACGGGCGAGGCAAGCGATGCGGTGTCCCGCCGGGGTTTGGCGGGCCGCGGAGCGATCTGGTCCAGCGCCGGGCGGAGATAGGACTCGCCGTAGAAATCGGCGACCACCGATCGCCTGGTCGGCGCGGGCCGTGGCGTCTTGCCACGCAACGATGTCCGGACCTGTTCCAGGGCCTCGACCCAGGGGGTGGTGGCGACCGTGGGTTCCACCATCCAGGTCTGCGGGCGGCCTAGCAGCCGCTCCGTGAAGGCGCCGATCCGGGGGGCGACGATCGGCAGGCCGGACTCGATCGCGGTGGTCAGGGTGTAGCTGTAGGTCTCTGGCGCCATGCCGGGGAACCAGATGACATGCGGGCGGATCTTGGACAGCAGGTCGGGCAGATCGGCCTCGGCGTATTTTCCGGTCGCGACGATCCGTTCGGCGGCGGTTTTCGGGACGTCGTCTTCCACCGGGCCGATGAGGTGCACCTCGATATCGGCTGGATCGACCATCTGGGTCAGGGCATCGACGACATGCGCGCCCTTCAGGCGAGCGTAGACGCCCAGCATCGCGACCCGCAATGTCCGTCCGCGCAAGGCGGGGGTTGTAACTGGCCAGGTGCCTTTGGTCACCGGTTGGTGCGGCGCGACCATGGCCCGCGCCCCGAGGCCAAACCGGGTCAGGCGTGCGCGGACATCCTCGCTGGGGCAGATGACCCGGTCGGCTTCCAAATACTGCCACGATTTTTCCCGGCGCCACGACAGGATTTCCTTGGCGCCATGCGATGGCAGCACGCTGATGCAGGCGTTGCAGGTGGCCGGCCCCGGTTCGCCGCAATAGGGGCCGGATGTCCAGGGCAGCATGTTCACCTGCGGGCACAGCGCGTAATAGTCATGCACCGTGACATCGAACGGCACATCCAGCTTCTGGATCAGCGCCCGGATGTCCATGTCCATGCCGTCCAGGTGATGGATATGCACGCGCGTCACCGGCACGGAGCGCAACAGGGTGACCATATCGTCCAGACGTTCGGCCGGCAGCGACATCTCCGGATGGTTTTCCACCGCCGGGACCGTCAGGGTCGCACCACGGTCGGTGGCTAGCAGCAACAGAAAGTTCGCCTGATCCGACAGTCGATCCACCAGGCCATCGATGTGACGGTTCACGCCGCCGCCCAGGCCGTGACAGACCAACAGGATCGTCGGCTTGCCGGACTTTCGGAATAGTTCCAAGGTTATTGCGAAGCGGTACGGGCCCACCGCGTCCACCCCGATATGCATGGAGACCAGGGTCTCGTACTGCGGGTAGCGGGTCCGTAGCAGCTTGCCGGCGGATTGCTTCAGGATTTCGGTATCGGCTTTGAAGCTGACCGACCCCTCATGGTAGACGAACACGTCGCAGGCAAGCAGGTGGCGCCATCCCCGCTTCAACGCGCGCATGCAGAAGTCGTTTTCCTCGCCGTAGCCGCGCCCGAAACCTTCCTCGTCGAAATTGCCGAGATCGTCCAACGCCGCCCGTTGGATATACATGCAAAAGCCCACCGTCGTTGGCACCGACACCGCTCGGCCCGCATTCACGGTCCGGCAGGCGTCGTCCACCGTCGCCAACGGCAGGTCGAACAGGATCGGTCCGCCCTCATTGGTGGGATAGCTGCAAATCGTGGCGTTGTTGGACAGTGACGAAACCGAGGCGACACGGGGCTGGGCGTAGGCGTGCAGGGCCAGGCGCTTCAACCAGCCGTTCGGCACTTCGGTGTCGCTGTTGAGCAGCGCGACGTCATGGTCTCCCGCTTCCGCCATGCCGCGGTTGGCCGACGCAACGAAACCCAGATTGCGCCGGTTGTGTATCACCACGATGCCGGTCTTCTTGGCGATCCGGTCCAGCCAGGCGGGCAGCGCGGGTTCCGGCGACTTGTCGTCCACAACGATGATGCGTCCGGGTGGGCGTTCGGTGTCGGCGAGCACGGATTCGATACAGGCGCGTGTCTGTTCGAGGCCGCGATAGACCGGGATGACGACGTCCACTCGCACGCGGCGTGGCAGTTTGGATATGGCCTCGGTCGATGGCAGGTAGTCGTTGATATCGACGGCTTTTTCGGTGGCGTAGCCGCGGGCGGCGCCGGTGTTCAAATGGTAGACCAGGGGATTGCGGGCGGCCTCCGGATGCTGGGCGGCATACCAGGCGGCGTCGAACCTGGGATGCGGGTTGCGCATCTCCCCGGCGCCGCTGCGCAGGTAATGCAGCAGCGGATTGATGCCGCTGGCGCCCACATCGGGGTAATGATCGGCATACCAGACGCTGTCGAACCATGCGTTCGGATCACGCCGTTCCGCCGCGCCGTGTTTGCTGAAATGCTGCAACGGGTCCAGCCCCGCGGCGCTGACATCCGGGTAGCGTTGCAGATACCATTGTGGATCGACAATGGACCGGAGCGCCTGCAGCACCGATTCCTGGCCAGCGGGATTCGAATTGTTCGGCGGTGTTGCCATCAACGGGTCTCCGTCAGGGTCGTCCGGCCTTGATGGCGGTAAAGCATGTGTGTCCCCGTGTGCGTGTGCGTCTGCGTGTGCATCTGCGTGCGCGTCCGCGTCCTGGCCAGGCCGGTCGCCGCCGGTCGAATGGAATTCCAGGCGCGATGTCCGGGCGGCGGATAGCACACATCGGATGGGTGCCGCGAGTTGCAATCCGGCTGGATATTACACGCTATGGGGTGTTGCTCCTGATAGGGCGACGAGCGGGGACGACACGGCCGTGCGCGGGCGTGGCTCGCCCCCCAGGTTATCGTTGTCCGGCATGGTTCGCGCACCGGTCGGGCGATCCCAGTCTGGTGCATGAACCGGCTGAGTGGAACCCAACCGCGTGTGAATCAAACGTTAAATCAGGTCGTTAGAGATGTCCGCCACTTAGCCGCCCATCACCAGGGCGACGGCGGCGCCCATGGCCAGCAATGCGACGGGATGGATGTTTGTGTAGGCAAAGGCAATCGTGCTGGCGGCGGTGATGCCGTAGAGCGTGAACCCGTCCTCGGTTCCGCGGGCCAGGGCCAGGCCGCTGGCAAAGGTCAGGCCGACCGCAACCGGTGCCAGGGCCCGTTCCACGATCGCGCGCCAGGGCGCATCGGCCGCCCGGTGCCAGCCGCGGGCCACGAAATAGACCAACAGGCAGGACGGCAGGAACATCGCCACGAAGGAGACCGCCGCGCCCGCCATGCCGGCCGCTTTCTGGCCGATCAGCACCACGATCAACGATCCCGGCCCTGGCGCGGCGCGGGAGATCGCGAACATGTCCAGGAATTCCCGCGCCGTCATCCATTGGTGTATGTCGACCGCTGCCCGCTGCATGTCCGGAATGACGCCGGCGCCGCCCCCGAACGCCAGCATCGACAGGCCGGCGAACAGCCATGCAAGATGCAGTAGGGTCACGATCACTTGTCGCGTCCCAACCAGGCGAGGAACAGGCTGACCGGCATCATGATGGCCAGCACCTGGACCAACGGAAATCCGAGAATGCCGATCGCGACGGTGACGACCGCGACGATCCCGATGGGAATCGCGCCGCGGATATTGCGCCGAGCCAGGCGGATGCCGGTGCCCAGGTTCATGCCGATGGCGACCGCCCCCATGCCGGTCAGCGACGCACTGAACCAATGGCCGGCTGGCATGCCCTGGGAATAAAGGTAAAGCGCGCCCAGGGTGAGCACGATCACCAGCGGCACCGTCGTCAGACCCCAGAAGGTGGCGAAAGCGCCGGGCAGGCCACGCAATTGCGCGCCGATGAAGACGGCCAGATTGACGTTGGTCGCGCCCGGGACCAGTTGCGACAGGGCGTAGCCGGACAGGAATTGCCGATCGTCCAGCCATCCTCGTCGCTGCACGACCTCTCGCCGGGTCCAGGCCGCCAAACCACCCCCGAAGCTCATCAGGCCGATACTGACGAAACCCGCGAACAATGATGCCAGGCTCGGCTGGCGCGCATCCCGATTCCCCATGCCGTCATTCAAGCCTCTCCGGTGTGGGCTGCCCAGTGGGGTATAGGGAGGGGGTACAGGGCTGGGTGTGTGCAGGGCGATATCGCAGCGAAGTGCCGATGTGGGATGCTGATGCGATGTCTCGATGAGGGATGCCAACCGAGTAGCTCTGTCGGTATGGTGACGGGCCGATAGGGGAGGCTGGTCGATGGAATATCGTTCGTTGGGGCGCAGCGGATTGAAGGTGTCGCCGTTGTGCCTGGGCACGATGATGTTCGGCGGTGCGGCGGACGAAGCCACCGCGACCGCGATCGTGGCCCGCGCCCGCGAGCAAGGGGTGAACTTCATCGACACCGCCGATGGCTACACTGGCGGCCGGTCCGAAGAAGTGGTCGGGCGAGCGATCAAAGCGGATCGATCCTGGTGGGTGTTGGCGACAAAATGTGCCAACCCGACAGGGCAGGGGCCGAACGCGCGGGGCCTGTCGCGCCGCCATGTCCAACTCGCGGTCGACGCAAGCCTGCGGCGGCTGGATACCGACGTGATCGACCTATTGTATTTGCACAAGGAAGACCATGCGACTCCTCTGGCCGAAACCGTCCATGCCCTGGCCGATCTGATCCGGGCCGGGAAGATCCGCTATTTCGGCGTGTCCAACTACAAAAGCTGGAGGGTCGCCGAGATTTGTCGTCTGTGCGACGAAGCCGGTATCGACCGTCCCGTGGCCAGTCAGCCGCTCTATAACGCTCTGAACCGCGAAGTGGAGGTCGAGCATCTGCCGGCCTGCGATCACTTCGGGTTGGGCGTGGTGCCGTACAGCCCGCTCGCACGGGGGATACTGACCGGGAAATACCAGCCGGATGTGCCCCCGCCCGCTGGCACCCGCGCCGGCCGGCAGGATCGGCGGATGCTGGAATCGGAATGGCGGTCGGAGAGCCTGCATATTGCCCGCGATATCGCCGAGCACGCCCGATCGCTGGGCGTGACGCCGGGGCAGTTCGCGATGGCGTGGGTGCTGAACAACCGCTTCGTCACCGCCGCGATTGGCGGGCCTCGCACGCTGGAACAATGGGATGACTATGTGGGTGCCTTGGCCTGTCGGCTGGGGCGGGAAGACGAGGCGCTGATCGATCGGCTGGTGACACCCGGTCACCCGTCGACCCCGGGCTACAATGATCCGGCCTATCCGATCGAAGGCCGCACGCCACGGAACTGAGTGTGGGGTGTCAGCACAACGTCGCTGACACTCCCACCTTCATACCTGATACGAAGCCACGTAACGAACATCCTTCCGTCGGAAGGATGAACGGGTCCTTGCTGGCCGCTGCCGGCTCAGCTTTCTGGCCGGCGCAGCATGATGACCTGGGCCGACACCGCATCGCGCAGGCGTTGCTGCTGGGTCGCGTCAAGCGGGACCAACCCGCGCTTTATCAGAAATCCCCCCGGTCCCATCGCCCCTGGCGAAACATAGAGGTTGAGATATTCCTTCAGCCCGGCAACGAAAGCGAAGTTAGGACGCTTGACGTAGATGAACAGCGGACGTGCCAGCGGATAGCGACCGGCCGCGATGTTGTCGGCGGTGGGAGCGACGCCTTCCAGTGCCGCACCTTTCAGCTTGTCGGCATTTTCGTCCAGGAAACTATATCCGAAAACGCCAATCACACCCGCGGGCGAGGAGCCGATCCGGGCGACGATCTTTGCGTCGTCCTCGCCGGAGTCGACCCATTTTCCGTCCTCGCGAACCGTTGCGCAGACAGCCCGTCGCCGAGCAGCTTCCGTCAAGGCACGCACTTCGGCGAAGGTCTGGCAGGCTGCGTTCATCAGAAGGTCGGTGAAGCTGTCGCGCGTGCCGGACGTCGGCGGCGGGCCCAACACCAGGATGGGCCAATCGGGGAGCGCGCTGTCGATCTGGCGCCAGGTGGCATAGGGGTTGGGAACGAATGCGCCGTTGCGCGGCACTTCCTTGGCGACGGCCTGCCAGAACTGCGCGCGCGTCACGCTGAAGGCCGCGGCGTCCTTACGCGTGGCGAGGACGATTCCGTCATGGCCGATCGGGATTTCCATGATCTCGTTCACGCCGTTCTTGGTGCACAGCGCGAATTCCAGACCATTCATACGACGCGATGCATTCTGGATGTCCGGATACCGCGATCCGGCTCCCTGGCAGAACAGATTGTATCCGCGGACCGTTCCGGTACTGTCGATCTTGGGCGCCTTGAACCCGCCCTCCGTCGTCAATCGTTCCGCCACCGCTCGGCTGAACGGGTTTACGGTCGAACTGCCCGTGATCAGGATCGTATCGCGCTTTTGTGCCATCGCGGCGGAGCCCGCGAACAATATGCCAGCCAGCGCCGTAGCGAAAATTCCGATTTGGCGTCGTTTCGTAGCCATGCGCAGTCCCTCCTGTCGTGATTGTTCAGCCGAACCGGCCGGTCACATAGTCTTGGGTTCTGGATACTTTCGGCGCGGTGAAGATCGTCGCGGACGTGCCGTATTCGATCAGCCGACCCAGATACATGAAGGCAGTGTTGTCGGACACGCGGGCGGCCTGCGCCATGCTGTGCGTGACCATGACGATGGTGTAACGCCCGCGCAGCTCATCGATCAGTTCTTCGATGCGGGCCGTTGCGATCGGATCCAGCGCGCTGCATGGCTCGTCCATCAGCAGCACTTCCGGATCGCCGGCGATCGCCCGGGCGATACACAGGCGTTGCTGCTGGCCACCCGACAGGCCGAGCGCACTGTCCTTCAGGCGGTCTTTCGCTTCGTCCCAGAGCGCGGCGGCGCGCAGGCTACGTTCGACGGTTTCCGCGATCAGGTTCCGATCCCGCACGCCGTCGATCCGCATCGGATAGGCGACATTCTCGAACACGCTCATTGGAAACGGGTTGGGTTTCTGGAATACCATGCCCATGCGCTTGCGCAACGCGATCACATCGGCGCCACGCGCATAGACATCATCGCCGTTCAGAGTAATCGTGCCGGCCACCCGCACGCCTTCGATCAGGTCGTTCATCCGATTGAATGCGCGCAGCAAGGTGGATTTGCCGCAGCCGGACGGACCGATCAGGGAGGTAACCAGTCCTTCCTCGATATCGAGCGTGTTCTCGAACAGAGCCTGGGAGCGGCCGTACCAGAGGCTGAAACGATCGATCGACAGCACCGCCCCCTTGCCGCCGGGTTTGGGATGATAGACGGTCGGCCCCATATCCGAGGGGTTGGCGCCGAATGTCGCGGACGACGCGACGGCGGAAACAGCTTCCATCAGAACTGACTTCCTTGAAATTTCCGCTTCAGACGATTGCGGATGACGATGGTGCCGATACTCATAAGGAAGATCAGCGCGATCAGCAGTAATGTGGTCACGAAGACCATCGGCTTGCCGGCCTCGCTGTTTCGGCTCTGGAAGCCCACGTCGTAGATATGAAACCCCAGATGCATGAAGCTGCGCTCCAGGTGCACGAACGGATAGAACCCGTCGATCGGCAGTTCCGGCGCCAGTTTCACAACGCCCACCAGCATCAACGGCGCCACTTCTCCGGCACCGCGTGCCATGGCCAGGATCAGGCCCGTCATGATGCCGGGCAGGGCGCGCGGCAGCACGATGCGGCGGATGGTCTGCCATTTCGACGCACCACAGGCCAGCGAACCCTCCCGCATGCTGCGCGGCACGGCGGCGAGTGCCTCCTCGGTCGAAACGATCACCACGGGTACGGTCAGCAATGCGAGCGTCAGCGAGGCCCAGAGCAGGCCGCCCGTGCCGAAGGTCGGGTTCGGCAGCCGTTCGGGGAAGAACAGCGCGTCGATGTTACCGCCCAGGATATAGGCGAAGAAGCCAAGCCCGAACACGCCATAGACGATGGATGGCACACCGGCCAGGTTGTTCACGCTGATGCGAACCAGAGCGGTGATGCGGCCCTGGCGCGCGTATTCCCGCAGATAAAGCGCGGTGACGACGCCGAACGGCGCCACGACGATGACCAGCAAAAGGGTCATCGCGAAGGTTCCGAAGATCGCCGGCATCACGCCGCCTTCGGTGTTTGCCTCACGCGGTTCGTCGGTCAGGAATTCCCACCAGCGGGAGCCATAGATCGAGACCTTCTGAAACGGCCCCAGATCATTCGCGGCATAGTACCGCACCAAGGACGAAAGCGGCAGTTCCACCGGCCGGCCGGTGATGTCATGCAGAAAAATCTTGTCCGTGGCGTTCTCGGCACGAAGCCTCCGAGCCTGCTGAGCGAGCGCTTCGTATTTTGCTTTCAGCTTCGCTTCCGCGGCCGAGAACCGGGCTTCCGCCACGGTAACGGCCGTCGGAGACGGATCATTCAGCAGGGCGCGTCGAAGTTCCAGCCTTTCCCGTTCCAGATCGTGGTTGACCGCGCCGATCTCGGTGCGCTCGATACGCCGGATGCTCGCCCATCGTTGCCGAGCGGCATCGTGCGCCGCCGTCAGTGCCGCATCCTCTGGGGAGGTTACGTCCCGGCGCTGGCCCTTTTGCTCGAAGGCCGCGATCCGGCCGATGAACACGCCCCATTCAAGCCGCTCGATCAGCACCAGGTCGCGCGGACGTTCACGCGAGACAACCTGAAAGTCCGCGACCCAGCGGAAATCGTCGCCGTAAAGGTCGTAATTGCCGATCCGGTACAGTGCGCGGTCCGCCGACCCGCCGGATGCTGTAATGCGTGCCCGCATGTCGGGGGTCAGGGTTTCGAGTACCTCCGGCCCGGGTGCCCAGCTTGCCGTTCGCACGGGTTCACCGGCGATCACGGCATTGTCCGTCACGCGAACCATGTCGATCGGCTTCGGCCAGAACGTGACGGCACCGTTCCACACCACCAGGATCAGCAGGCTGAGGACCATGACAATGCCCAGGGCGAGCGCGCCACCCAGGCACCACACCATCGGTTCGCCGTCGGCCTCCAGGTCTCCCAGTCTCGCCTTGCCTTGCGTCGCGAGGACGCGGCCCGACAATGCCTCGATCGTAGCAGGCTTGGCGGGCGGGTTCACCGTGTTCATCACAGCGATGCCGCCCGGCGCCGGAAGCGTAACCGGATGATCTCGGCCAGCGTGTTCACCACGAAGGTCATCGCGAACAGGGTCAGGGCGGCCAGGAACAGCATCCGATACAACGTGCCGTCGCGCACGGCTTCAGGCAGTTCGACGGCGATATTCGCCGACAGGGCACGCAGGCCGTTAAAGATGTTCCACTCCAGGACCGGCGTGTTGCCGGCTGCCATGACCACGATCATCGTCTCTCCCACCGCTCGGCCCATCCCGATCATCACGGCGGCGAACACGCCGGATGCCGCGGTGGGCAGGATGATCCGCGTCGCGGTCTGCCAGGGCGTCGCCCCGCACGCCATGCTCGCCGCGCGCAGATGTTCGGGGACGCTGTTCAGGGCGTCCTCCGCGATCGTGTAGATGATCGGGATCACGGCGAAGCCCATGGCGAAGCCGACGATCAGCGTATTCCGTTGCACATAGGTACCGACAACCCCGCCGCGCGGGTCAAAGCCAATGGAAGCGAGCAGCCAGGACACGGCCCCGGCGAGCGCTACGGCCGACACCAGGATCACGATCCAGCGCAGCATCGCCACCATGGCGATCACCCCGCGGGCGCGGCTACCCGTCATGATTTCGACCATCCGGCCCAGCACGGCGTTGAAGAAGACCGAGACGGCAACCGCCGATGCGGGCAGCAGGATGAAGGCGGTAAAGGCGATCCCCTGGCCGATATCGCCGTTCAACCACGCCTTGATATCGCCGGCGAACACAATGACCTCGAACGGACGCGCCAGAATTCGCGCCAGCGGAACCGACAGGAACAGCAGCAGGAAGACCAGCGCCAGTTTAGGCAACCCGCCGAGACGCAGGGCCAGGGCGCGGGGCATGATCTGCCACGCGTACCCGGCGGCGATCAGCATCATCGGCACCAGAATGAGCATGAAGAGGATCGCGGGAACCACATCCTCCACCATCGGCGCCAGGATCAGCGCCGCGATGAACCCCAGCACCACGCTCGGTAGGCTGGCCATCATTTCCATGGCGGGCTTGATGAATGCCCGCACCCGGCCGTGCACGAATTCGCTGGTATAGATCGCCGCGAGCAGGGCGATCGGCACCGAGAACAGCAACGCGTAGATGGTGGCTTTCAATGTGCCGAAAATCAGAGGCAGCAGACTGAGTTTCGGTTCGAACTGATCGGTCCCGGCGCTGGATTGCCATGTGAAGCCGGGCTCGGGATAGCCCTCGTACCAGACGGCGCCGAAGATCGTCGCCAGAGTCGTTTCCGGATGCGGTGCGTCGATGGTCCAGACATGCACCTGTCCGTCGTTCGCAACGGCAATGACGCCGTCATCGCGCGGCGTCAGCGCGATCGCGGATCGCTGGCCGCTGCCCTGCATTTTCAACATCGTCTGGCCGCTGGTCGAATGGCGCAGCCAGATGGCCCCGGATCGATCCTCGGTCAGGAACATCTTGCCGCGCTGGCTGGCCGCCATGCTGTCGACGCCGTTGGCGTGGCGTTCCAACACATGGGCACGCACCAGGTGGCGCCCGTCCGCGGTTCCATCGCCTCCGGGCAAGGTGAAGAAGACGTCGACTTCTCCGCGATCGCCGCCGGTGACCAGCGACTGTTCGCCGATCAGGAACGCGAGGCTGGACAGTCCCTCATTGCCCTCCGTCACCCGCCGGCGTTCGGCCAGCCGGGGCGCACGGAAGTCGCGCGTGTCGTAGCGGAATACCTCACCGGTGGCGGAGCCGACCAGGACCGTGTCGGCCTTGTCGGTCATCAGCAGGGTGCGGATCTCGGTGCCCGCCGGCAGCGGTGGCAACTCGGCCGTGTCGACCGTGGTCCGCATCTGGCGGGTCATGATGTTGAGGCGGCTTTCCGCGCGCGACAGCCGAACCGCGCCGGACGCATCCGCGGTGACGAAAGACAGGGTCGGGCGTTCGGCGGTGCCGCCGCGTCGGTAATCCATCGCGACGATGGCAGTGCCGATGGGTGCGACCTGCTGCGGGGGATCGAGCCGGACCGCAACGTCGATCCGACGCGACTGGTTGCCCGGAATGTGACTGAAGATCGACACGCCGTCGCTGCTGTCGCGAGCATCGAGCCGATTCAGACCAGCCGGCAGTTGGTCGGCCGAGAGGATGGTGGGCGGCAGTGTCACCGCGCCGAAGCGCACAGTGCCGTCCTCGAAGCCAAAAGCCACGTTGCTGCGATCGATCGTGCGCACGAACGCGCTGGCCTTCGCATCGCCCAGATCGAAGCGCGGAACCTTGAGGGGGGTGCCGGTGCCGAGATGCCAAGCGGTCAGGCCGCCGTCGCTGCCCAGGGCAATGCCGATGGTGCGATACTCGTCGGCATTCACCATGCGGACCTGCGCCGGCAGGTTCGGAATCCGGTATTCGCGGGCGGTCTCGATCCGGGCCCCCGAGAACAGGGGTACGACGACCTGGACCAGGAAGACCATGATCGTCGCCACGGCCAGAATCACCAGCAAGCCACCGGCCGTGATTGTCCAATTGGCCACGCGGTCGATAATCTTGACGGAACGGCGCGTAACGCGGTTCTGCCGGCGAACGGGTTGTGCGGCGTCTGTCATAGGATAGCGGCGGGGCTCGAACGGCCCCGCCAAAACTCCGTTTAAATCACTCTCAGTTCGTGATGCCCTTGGCCTTCAGGTCTTCGACGGCAATCGCATTCGGGACGGGGAAGTATCCATCCTTCACCGTAGCCGACTGACCCTGCTGTGAGTAGACGAACTTCACGAATTCGCGGCGCAGCGGATCCAGCGGCTGGTTCGGGTTGACGTTCAAGTAGATGTAAAGGAACCGGCTGATGGGATAGTCGCCCGCGTAGGCGTGTTGCGCCACCGCATCGTAGCATTTTTCACCGGCCTTCGAGGCCAGCGGTACGCTGCGGACGTCCGCCGTCTTGTAGCCGACGCCCGAGAAGCCGATCGCGAATTTGTCGCTGGCAACGCCCTGGACCACGGTGGATGAACCCGGCTGTTCCTTCACGCTGTCACGGTAGTCGCCGTTGAACAGGGCCACTTCCTTAAAGTAGCCGTAGGTGCCGGACGCGCTGTTGCGGCCATACAGGCTGATCGGGCGGTTTGCCCAGTCGCCGGTCATGCCAAGCTGGCCCCACGTGTTGATTTCAGCCGGAAGACCGCCACGACGGCCCTTGGAGAACACGGCATCGACCTGCTGCAACGTCATGCAGGGGATGGGATTGTCCTTGTGGACATAGACCGCCAGTGCATCGACGGCGCCACGGATGGCGCGCGGCGGGTAGCCGAATTTCTGCTGGAAGGCGTCGATCTCACGCTGGTTCATCGGCCGGCTCATCGGGCCGAATTGCGCGGTGCCACCGATCAGGGCCGGCGGCGCGGTGCTGCTGCCCTTGCCCTCGATCTCGATCTTCACGTTGGGGTAGGCGGCGGAGTATCCTTCGGCCCACAGCGCCATAAGATTGTTCAGAGAATCCGAGCCGATCGACTTCAGATTGCCGGAAATGCCCGATACGGGCGCGTATTTCGGCAGGGCCGGGTCGACCTGGACGGCCTGCGCGAACACGCTTGCTGGCAGCGCGGCGAGCGCGACCGCGATCATCGTCGTGTGCAACTTCATGAGATGTGCCCCTGTTTGGTCGTGCGCGGCGAGAACCCAGGATCAGTTGATCCAGGCTCCGCTGGCGGACGAATATCCTAGCAGATACGGACGGTTCGACTGTTGCAGAATTATGAAAGTTGTTAGCCGGAACGACATCGCGGCCCTGTCGCCGTCGTGGGTATCGGTCGCCACGGCTGTGACAGCACGTACCCACGATACGCGGGCGGTCGCGACAGGAGGTGGCGCGGTTGTCGGAAGAGGGGGTCCCAGCCGTCCGCCTGCACGCAACCCTTGTCCGGGGTGCGCTACCGCCTGGATCAGGCCGTCAGTGGCCGATATCCCGACGCCGGAGGGGCCTGGTTCAGAGGGTGATCGGATGCGGACTCGTCACGATCCGGGCGGAATCCGCTTTTGGCGGCCATCTCGGTCGAATTCAACCTGGCCGGCTAGCCGAGCGAGGCGCGGACCTCGTCCGGATCGGTTGCCGGGTCAGCGTGGTTTCGGTAACCGTTCCTCTGATCAACCTACCGATGGTCAAAGGCAGCGAAACCCTGCCGAGCAGCGCCGGGTTCCCCCACCCGACGGAACGCGGCGCCGGGATGGAGATGGGGCGGCCCGTCTGGTTCGGCGTGATCGGTTTGGAACGCGCGATCGTCGACCTGCTCGCGGCGTCCGAAGCCGCGGGGCGCGATCAAACCAACCGGCCTGACCGACCGGCCCCCGCTAGGCCGGACCGCTTGGCGGCGCGCCGTAAATCTTGGTGCGAAGACGGCGCATGCCAGTAAGCCAGCGGTTGCGATCGCGGGTCTTGCGTTGCTCATACTCATGCACGGCCGGGTGCGACAGAATCATGAACCTCTCAGCCTCCATCGCATCCAGCACAATATGGGCAACCTCCGCCGCCGTCATGACACCGTCGACGCTTGCGGCACCGGGCCTTCCGCTCGTCATACCCGTCAGAACCGATTGCGGACACAGGACCGAGACGCATATGCCCCGGTCGCCGTACTGGATGGCAAGATGTTCGGCGAGCGAGACGGCCGCGCTTTTGGTGACGCCATAGGCCATGGAATTCATCGATGTCAGCAGACCCGCGGCGGACGCGGTGTTCAGCAGATAGCCCGAACCGCGCGCCAACATGCCGGGAACGAGGACGCGTGCCGCGAACACGTGGCTGAGAACGTGAACCCGCCAATTGAGGTCCCAGTCCGCGTCCGAGGCATCCTCCATTCCTGAACGGGAAATGCCAGCGTTCGAATAGTAGACGTCGACCGGGCCAAATTTCGCCTCGGCGGCGGCGATCAGCGCCTTGATGTCGGCTTCTTTGGAAACGTCGGTCGGAACGGCGAGGGCGCCGATATCGGCGGCAACCGCGGCCAGTTTTTCTGCATTCAGGTCGGCGATTACCACACCCCGCGCGCCGGCCTCGGCATACGCACGCGCGACCGCTTCGCCGATGCCGCTCGCGGCGCCGGTCACCACGCAAACCTTACCCCTCGGATGCATTCCTCGGTCTCCTGTTCGTATGAACGATTTGTTGTTGCGATTGTCGCAGCCGTCACGCGAACTGACAACCGGCGACGTCGACCCATGAAGGACGGAGAGCCTGGATGAACAGCCGATCGTCCCATCGCGCGCGGCGGTCGGGACTTTCGGTGGCAGGGCCCGGGTCTGCGTAGTTTCCGGGGCTGGCGCCGAGGCAGGGGGGCTATCTATAGTCGCACGGTGAGGTATTTCCCTTCGGCATTGTGGAAGCCCGCTCATTCCGGAATCGATGAAGGCTCGGACTGGTGAAGGCCAGGCAAGATTCTGTGTTCGCCAGAGCGCACAGCGGACCCGCGTATCGGGAGGAGGCGCCCCAATGGTATTGCGCGACCCAGAATTCCCTCTAATACGGCGGAAATCTGATGCCCGTATCATGCCCTATTCAACCGCGGCCGCGCGGTGTCGGTGACCTCGGTTGAACCTCGGGACGCACCCAGGCCGGGGCGGCGTTGGTTGGAACCGGCATCCATGACCGACCATCGTTATCATTGGCACGAATTATCGGATTGGCGATGACCTCGGCACAGCTTGCCGGGCACGGGTGGACCGCACGGACCGATGCCACGCGGTTGACGATCTGCATGACCGGGGACTGGATCGCGCGTTCCGGGTCGGGCGCCGAACCCGGCGCGGTCGGACAGATCCTGGAATCGGTGAATGCCGAGGGTGGAACTATCGCGGTCGTCGGCTTCGATGCCGGCGCGCTCGGTCATTGGGACAGCGCCTTGCTCGTCTTCGTCATTGCGCTCCGGCATGCCTTGCAGGGGAATGGTCCGGACCTGGACGAATCCGGACTGCCACCGGCGGCTCGCCGTTTGCTGGCATTGACCGCGGATACCGAGGCGGAGACCGCGGCGGCGGTCGAACGCCCCAACCTGTTCGAACGGGTCACCCAATGGCTCATCCAGGTCTGGGCAGGCTGGCACGATGTCATGACGCTTGTCGGGGACACGGTGCTGCGCTGCGGGGCGGCGTTGCGCGGCCAGGTCCGGATGCGACGGGACGACCTGCTGACCTGCACGTATGACGCGGGCGTCCGCGCCTTGCCGATCGTGACGATCGTCAATGTCCTGGTTGGCGGCATCCTGGCCTTCGTGGGGGCCGTTCAGTTGCGCAAATTCGGCGCGGATATCTACATCGCCAATCTCGTCGGTCTGGCGATGGTGCGGGAAATGGCGGCGATCATGACAGCGATCGTCATGTCCGGGCGGACCGGCGGCGCTTATGCCGCGCATATCGCGACCATGCAGGGCAACGAGGAAATCGACGCATTGCGGGCGATCGGGGTGCCGATCTACGACTATTTGATACTGCCCCGTGTCATTGCGCTGACCTGCATGATGCCGCTGCTATACCTATATGGCAGCGCGGTCGGCATATTCGGCGGGTTTGTGGTGGCGGTTTCCATGCTCAATATTTCCCCTGAAGCCTTTGTCGAACAGACGCGGGCGTCGGTGGGCGGTGGTCAGATTCTGTTTGGTTTGGGCAAGAGCATCACCTTCGGGTTATTGATCGCATTCGCCGGCTGTCGGTCCGGCCTGAAGGCCGGACGCAGCGCCGCGGATGTCGGCCGAGCGGCGACGACGGCGGTGGTGATTGGGATCGTTGGGGTGATCGCGTTGGACGCCGTATTCGCGGTGTGCGCCAACATATTGGATTTTTGACGCCTTGGACACGAAAAGCGCCGAACCCAAACTGCGTGTCGATGGTTTGACCTTCGGCTATGGCACCAAGATCGTGCAGCACGATGTGTCGTTCACCGTCCCCGAACAATCGATCTTTGCCATCATGGGCGGCAGCGGTTGCGGCAAAAGCACCTTGATGAAGGCCATGATCGGCCTGCTGCGTCCCAGTGCCGGCACCATCCATGTCGGCGACGTCGATTATTGGGCCGCCACCGAGGAACGCCGCACCGAAATCGGCCGCCGTTTCGGGGTCGTGTTCCAAAGCGGTGCGATCTGGAGTTCGATGACAGCCGAGGATAACGTCGCGTTGCCGCTGCGGATGTTCACCACATTGGACGATGCCTCCATCAAGGCCCTTGCGCAATTGAAGTTGTCACTCGTTGGGCTGGATGCGGCGACCTCGGTGATGCCGGCGGCGCTGAGCGGCGGCATGCGCAAGCGGGTCGGCATCGCACGGGCCCTGGCCCTGGACCCGGACATCCTGTTTCTGGACGAACCGTCCGCCGGATTGGACCCGATTTCCGCGCGCCGGTTGGACGATCTGATTCTGGAACTGCGGGACGGATTTGGGATGACCGTCGTCATGGTCAGCCACGAATTGCCCAGCCTGCTGGCGATCTGCGACGACGGGATCTTTCTGGACGCGGAGTCCGGCACCGCGATCGCGCATGGCGCACCGCGGGTTCTGCGCGACAGTTGCGACCATCCCACGGTGCATGCGTTCATGACCCGGCAGCGTCCCGCCAGCGACCAGGATCGGAAAGCGGGAGACGACCATGGCGTTCGGTAAATCCACGGCGGTTGGCGCTTTCGTCCTCGGTGGCGTGGCCA
Organism: Asaia bogorensis; assembly: GCA_945871455.1. Lineage (GTDB taxonomy): Bacteria > Pseudomonadota > Alphaproteobacteria > Acetobacterales > Acetobacteraceae > Rhodopila. The sequence continues at coordinate 4,019 of CAMBXJ010000006.1, read as the reverse complement.
TCGGAGTTGCCGCGCTTCTGTTGTTTGGCGGCACCCGACTGTTTACCGACAATCTGCGCGTGTTGGTGCACTTCCAGGACTCGGTCGCCGGACTGACAGTCGGCGCACCCGTGACCTTGCGCGGTGTCAAGGTTGGCACGGTCCGGAGTATGAAGGTCTATCTCAAGCTGCCCGATCTGGTCCCGATGATTCCCGTCTATCTGGAAATTGAGCCTGGGCAGGTCTCCTGGACCACCGGAGCGCTCGGCGCTGGCCCGGAGGATTTCCAACTCGCGGTGAAGGCCGGCTTGCGCGCGAAGCTCGTCACACAAAGCCTGGTGACCGGGCAGTTGAACGTCGATCTCGACTTCCAGCCGGATACCCCGGCCAAGCTGGTCGGCAGCCCCGATGGCGTGCCGGAAATTCCGTCGATTCCGTCCGATTTCCAGCGTATGAAGGACCAGTTCACCGATCTGGATTTGCGTGACTTGACTGACAAGGCGCGGGTCGCGCTGACAGGGATAGAGCGAGTCGTCAACGAACTTACCGGTCGGGTCGGGCCTATGAGTGGCAGCATTCAGCAAACCTCGGACGCCGCCCGAGAGACGCTTGAAGCCACCACGTCGACCGTGCGCCGTTTGCAGACCGACGCAAGCCGCACGCTGGAAAGTGTCGACCGGCTCGCCATCGCCAGCCACGGCCAGATCGTAACCATTGGCAAGGATTTCGACCGATTGCTGGTCACAACGGGTCGCACCATGGCGCAAGCGGAAAAGGTCATCGCGTCATTGCACGAACTCACCGGCCCCAATTCGCCAGCTCGCGGCGATGTGGAGGCCACGCTCCGCGATCTGGCGGCCAGCGCAAGCTCCCTGCGGACGTTCACGCGCGAGTTGGAACGAAATCCCGGTGGCGCCCTGTTGGGGCGACCGACGCGATGACGATACGATCAATCCTGGCGATCTGGTGCGTGGCGCTGTTGATCGGCTGCGGTTCCTCGCCCGCGCCGCGTATCTACGTTCTGAGCACGCCCGCCACACCGATCGGCGATGTGCGGCTGGAATCAGGGCGACCGATCGTGGAATTGAAACCGGTCTCGCTGCCCGACTTTCTCGACCCATCGGATATTCTGATTCGCAACGGGCGCAACGAATTGACGGTCAGCGAAACGGCGCGCTGGGGGGAGCGTCTGTCGATTGGGATCACCCATGCCCTTGCCGCGGCACTGGTCAGCCGCATGCCGGGGACGACGATCGTCACGACGTCCGCGTACCAGCGCCCGATCCGCGTGATCCGGGTCGAAATCGAGGCGTTTGATGTGCTGCCCGATGGGCGCTGTATCCTGGTCGCGCATTGGGTTGTGGATGGACCGGATCGGCGTGCCCCGACGATCGCCGAACGCGGGTCGGTGACCACGCAGGCGATGGGCGGTCTTGGCGACTCCGCGATCGTGACCGCGATGTCGGAGGCCATCGACAAACTGGCCGATTACGTAGCCGTGGCCGGATCGCAGAGATCGGGGGCATTCTGAGCGTGGCTGGTCAGAACCATCGCTCCAACACCGTAATCACGTCCCCCGGGGCCACGAACGCATCCAGCGGCGCACGGCCGGTGACCGGAGTGGGGGCGGTGGAACGCAGGGCCTGAACATGATCCTGCACCGCGCGATAGGTGAAACCGCCAGCGACCGCGACCGCTGTCAGCATCTTCATGCCGGGTTGATACGGAAACTGGCCCGGCCGGCTGACCTCTCCCAGCACGAAGATCGGTCGGTACTCCACCACTTCGATCGACAGACTTGGGTCACGCAACAGGCGGCGCGCTTCCAGCTCCGCGGCCAAGGCCTTGCGCAACTCCTGCGTGGACCGGCCGGCCGCGTGGAACGATCCCAGCAGGGGGAGGTCGATGTCGCCGGTGTCGTTGACCCGGAACGTCCCGGTGAGCGACTCGACGCCGAATGTCAGCACACGGACCTGGTCACCAACGCCAAGCTGGTAGGTCGACCCGGCATAATTTTCCAACGGCGGCAGGCTGGACCCTGGGACGCAACCGGAAATCAACAGCGTCATGATCCCGCCGACGACAGCGCGCCGAGAATGGATGGTCGGATATCTTGGCATGGCGTCTCTCTGCCCTCGTGGTTCGGCGGTTGATTGCTGGTGTCCGTCAGGACGATCCGGCGGGCGGGCGCTGGACTGGCGCGGTTCGCGGCCGGCACACCGGGCCAAGGGCATAGGGTGTTCCGGGCGAGCGTTCATAGTCCGAAACCCACGCGCAGCAACGTGACATTCTCGGAGTAGCTGCTTGGGCCCGACTGGCGGTGGGTGTAATCGTAGGAGGCGACGATGCGCACCCGGCGATTGACCAGCCAGGTTGCACTGCCGCCAGCGATGTAGAGCGTCGCACTGCCAGCGTTCTGTGGATAGACTGCGGAGTCCGCCTCGGCGCGGACCTGTAGCAGGAAATTGCGCCGCAATTCATGGTCGATGGTCAGCCGGATCTGCGACAGGGTGTAGCTCACGCTGTCGGTCAGCGACGCATCTGCGATCGTGTGCAGGGCGGACCCGGTCACCGAGGTCAGGCCGGTTGGCTGCCAGATGATATTGGCTTCCAGCGTTGGCCCGCTCAAAGGCCGGAAAGCCGAGCCGGCGTATTGTCTGGTTTGGTAGCCGGCAAGTGCGCGATAGCGCCAGACGCCGCCGGCGCCGTACTCGATGCCGGCCAGCACATCGAACCCCTGCGAATCGCGGGACGGCTGGCCGGACGCGGTCGCGACGTAGCGTGTTTGCACGCCGCGGAGAATGACCAACAGACTGCGTTGCGAGGACGCCTGATACCGCCCGACGAGGTTCGTGGTGAGGACGTTCCGATTTTGGAAGGAGAGAGTCAGGGGCGTCTGGCTTTGGCTTGCATCATCGAAGCGCCACATGCCGAAATCCAGGCTGGGGACCACGGCGAACCGGCCGAAATTGGCGGTGAAGCTTGATTGAACGGAATCGACCGTATAGGGAACCGGGGCTGTCAACAATGGATTGCCGAGGTCACGGGGCGTCTGCGCGGACTTGATATGAGAGAAATCCAGCCCGGCCTGATGCCGTCCGATCTCGTAGGTCCCCCCCGCGGCCGCGTTCCAGTCGAGCGTGGATTGCTGCGACTGCGCGGGATATTGTCGGGAGTTCATGCCCGCATTGAATCTCAAGCTGTTGCGTCCCCAATCGGAGCGTGCGCGCACCGATGCCTCGGTCTGCAGCATCAGGCTGGGCTTCGCTTGCGGCTGGCCGATCGCATTGCTGTCGTATCCAAGGCCTTGTGCCAGATTGGTGTTGATAACAAATCCGCCTGCACGGATACCGGGTGGTTCATACTCCGGGCGCAATCTGGAAAGGACGGTGACGCCGGGCGTCGTGCCATAGGCGTCAACGCCTTGCGAAAAATAGCGATCGATCTGTTGGGCTTGGGCATCCCCGATGGGACCGTAAGCAATGACGATCGCCGCGAGCCAAAGCACGGCCCGACGCACAGAATTATGTCTATGCGTTGCAAATTCTCGATGGCGAGATTTTGTGAAACGGAATTGGTCTGATATCACCACAAACATCATGCTATGGATCGCACTGCCATTTATCACTGGCGTCCGCTTCGGACATAGGATGTTGAAGGCCGTGGACCAGCGGCCGTGTCACGGACTGGTTTGGAAGCCGAGCATGGGAGCAGTGAGATGAGTGAGGCGACACGGGAAGAGAATGCGACATCTTATGGTTCGCGACCGCGCCAAAATCTCGTTCCGACATCCGACACGCCCGCTGTGACGAACCCTAGGACAACGAATCCGCGACGGGCTTTCATCGACAGCAGGCGTCGGAAGCGCCTGTTCGATTGCGCGGTCACCTTGGAGCCTGTCCGTAAATCTGTGTGCGAGGCATAACCAACGCCAAGGAGGCGTATTATGCCGAGCCGAGCGAAGAAACTGGACCGCGCCGTATCCAAGCTGCCCACGATCCCGAAGGAACTGGTCGCCCAATTCCTGACCGGCCCGATGA